>JAGGSA010000038.1 GCA_021159325.1 Methanomicrobia archaeon
GGAGTATAATAAGCACACTCTGTGCATGGATATACATTTTTGATCTTTCATATGAAAAATTTTAGTACAAAATATCTATATTTGAAAATCTTTACTTTTGCAATTTTTAAAGCATAGCATGTATCAAAACAGGTATCGCTATAACTAAAGACACTTTAAACTTTGAGTCCTTATGATCACAATAAGCTTCAATATGTCAAATATATCTCTCTCCATATATCTGGCTTTTCTTTATATTTTCAGGGATCACCGTGAGATATGGAATCATTATTTTCCTTATCTGTATAAAACATTCGATATGCTTCTTTACAGGTTATATATTTAACATTGTATTTTTTCTCTATATAGCTGAAAAAATTATCCATATAATTCAGCAATTTTTCATCTTTGACAATGTTCCATTGATGAAAATAAAGAACAAAAATGTCTGTACCGTCTTTATATTTTTCATTGACAATCTTCTCCATATCTCTATTGTAAAAATTCAGGTAATAGTTTAAGATGTGCCATTTCTTGAGGTGTGTAAGAGGTAGCTCTAACATCCCATTATTCAACCAGTGGGGAGTTCCTTCCCGTTCAGATAAATCTACATGGAAACCTGCTTCTTTTAGTAATTCTAAGTATTTCGGTGTAATTTCAAAACAGCCAGCCCTGAATGACTTGAGATCAATATTGTATCTGCCAGCCTCTTCTTTTGCGTATTCTATACTTGTTTTCATTTGAGTTTCTGTCTGTAACCAGCATATGAGATGAAAATGAAACCCTATCTCGTGACCATCTGCCAATATTTCATTTACCAGATCCTCGTATTCAAACATATTTACAATAGAATCACATTCAGCAAGAAATGTTGCTTTAATGTCGTGTTTCTTAAACAATCTCAGAATAGCTCTCGTGGAATCAGGTATTGTATCTCTCAATGCTTCTTCATTACCCACCTCCCAGTCTACAGTAACAATCATGATGATTGGGGAGTTTGGTTTCTGATGCACAGGAGTTTGTATACTGCTCACCATTACCCCCATTACTAACAAAGGAAGAATGAGTTTAACTGATAGATATACTCGTTTCGTATCAACGTTCATCATGTTTTCACATCTATTTTTGGTTATTTATATTTTTCTTTTAAATAATGGCTACAAAAATATTAGATAATAGGATAGATAGGGTATGTAGAAATCCTTTCCTGACAATGTATTTACTTTTTCGTATATTTTATAGGATCACTTATCATACTACAACAAAAGTTGTATCTAAAATAAGTTTTTTTAAATTTATTTCTTTTCTTATACCCTTTCTTTATTTTTTTTATTAGTTAATCTAATAATCAATGTGATATTTCCCTACAGGATCGCCATACTTCAACATTATGAGCATGGGATAACACAGTCACAGTAAAAGATTCTATAACAGAATAATCAGAAAGTTTTTTAATACCTTTTCCGATGTGATTTCATGATAAAGATGAAAGGAAAGAATTTAGTGAGTGTTCACGACCTGAGCAGAGAGGAAGTGGATCAGATCTTTAAAACTGCTGAGTACCTCAAGATGAAAAAGAAGATAGGAGAAAAATGTGAGATCCTGAAGGACAGGACATTAGCCATGATATTCGAAAAGCCATCCCTGAGAACAAGAGTTACTTTTGAAACGGGAATGACAGAGTTAGGAGGGCATGCTATTTATTTAGCTCCCTCAGATATTCAGATGGGGAAAAGAGAACCTGTTTATGATGTGGCGAGAAATCTCTCACGATGGGTGGATGGGATAATGATCAGAACATTTTCCAATGAGATTGTGGTAGAACTTGCAAAGGAATCAAGAGTACCTGTAATCAATGGCCTTTCAGATCTTTTACATCCCTGCCAGAGTTTGACTGATCTCTTTACTGTCTATGAGAAGAAAAGGGTATTAAAAGGATTGAAACTTGCCTATGTTGGAGATGGAAATAATGTATGCCATTCCCTCATGTTCACTTCAGCAAAACTTGATGTGGAGATGAGTATTGCATGCCCGAATGGATATGAACCAAACAAAGAGATAGAAAACCTTGCAAGGGAGGATGGACTGGAACTGACGATAACACATGATCCTGAGAAAGCTGTAAAGGATGCAGATGTGATCTATACAGATGTATGGGCAAGCATGGGACAGGAGTCTGAAAGGGAAAAGAGAGTGAAGGTATTCAGAGATTATCAGGTCAATATGGATCTTGTGAGAAAAGCAAAGGAGGATGTTATAGTGATGCACTGTCTTCCAGCGCATTATGGTGAGGAGATAACAAAGGAGGTAATAGAGTCCAAACACAGTGTTGTATACGATGAAGCAGAAAACAGACTTCATGTCCAGAAAGCTATAATGGCTCTGTTAATGTAATCATGAGATTTAATTATCGTTTATGGATTGAGAATGAAAGGGGAGAATACGTTCTGGGAGAAGGAAGCTTTTTGATCCTGAAAGAGATCCAAAAAACAGGATCATTGAGCAAAGCTGCCAGAAACTTGGAAATGAGTTATTCCTACGTATGGAGAAAAATAAAAAAGATTGAGAGAAGAACAGGGTTTAAAATTGTGGAAAGTTTTAGAGGAGGCAGAAAAAAAGGGGAAACTCATCTTACAGAGTATGGAAAAAGTCTTCTGTCTCTTTATGAAAGAGTGGACAAAAAGATAAGGGATTTAAAGATTGAAGAAAAGATCAGTACAAATGAAAGAAATTTTAGATAAGCTGGGTGCCAAGATACTGAAGGACGAATCACATGGTAAATATACACTGATCGAGTTCTCCATCAATGAGATCCTTTACAGCAGGATCAGAATGTACATATGTCAGGATAAGATCATACTTGAAACTCCTGTGATCTATACAGAAAGCCCTAATGTCTCAAAAGAACTCTTCGATAAATATAAAAATAATTTTGAAGAGGTAAAAAAAGAAAAAGAGTATAAATATTCAAAAACACTTCCGAGGGATACACATCAATTGAGGGGATATATTAAAAAGATCGTCAGAAACTCCTGTATAGTGGGATTGAATTATGAGTTAAGATACTATCATAATTATACAGCCAAGGAGGCCATGAGATTGCTGGAGAGATACGGCTATCCTGTTGAGTTCGATTGATATCTTCTATAGATCTTGTTCTCTATTCCTATGTGATCGAGGATCTTTCCAACGACAAAGTCCACCATATCCTCAATTCTTTTCGGTTTTATGTAGAAAGGAGGAGATGCAGGAAGGATCAGTACATTTTCTCTTGATAACTTAAGCATATTTTCCAGAATAATACTGTTCAGTGGCGTTTCTCTCATCAACAAGACCATTTTCCTTTTTTCTTTTAAGGATACACATCCCACTCTGGTAATCAGATTATCACCTATACCTGAAGCTATTTTTGACATTGTAGATATACTGCATGGGCATATTATAAAAGCATCAAAAAAATTACTTCCAGAAGCTATTTTGCTTTCCATCTCGTCATTGAAATAAAATTGATCGCTTAAATTCTTTATATAATCCATATTGTAATTTGTTTCTTTTTCTATTATCTTTTCTGCTGTTTCTGATATTATAACTATAGTTTCCACCTTTTTTGAGAGAAACTCTATGAGTTTAACTCCATATACGGCACCTGAAGCACCTGTCATTCCAATCACAATCTTCATGATCATAAAATAACAGAGGGGAATAAATAATTATCTTTAAAAACTCTCTGCAACACTTTATATCATGAAACAAGTTTTAACTGAAAACGCACCGAAGCCTGTGGGACCATATTCACAGGCTGTAAAGGCAAATGGATTTCTCTTCATCTCAGGGCAGCTTGGCATAGACAAAGACGGAAATGTAAAAGATACGATAGAAGGGCAGACAGAACAGGCGATAGAGAATATAAAGGCTATACTTAAAAAAGAAAATCTGGATCTGAAAAATGTTGTGAAGGTAACAGTATATCTTAAAGATATGAATGATTTTGGAAAGATGAACTCTGTCTATGAAAAATATTTCACAGGAAAACCTGCAAGAGCATGTATCGGTGTGAATCTTTTCAAGAATTTCAAAATTGAGATAGAAGCTATAGCAGTTTATGAATAGAGTGTATATAGAAACATATGGCTGCACAATGAATAAAGGGGATACCGAGATAATGATAGGTTATCTTGGAGATCTGTACACTGAGGATATGGACAAAGCCGATATAGTCATAGTGAACTCCTGTGGAGTGAAAATTCAGACAGAAAGAAAGATTTTAAGACGGATAAATGAGTTATGCAACTCAAAAAAGGTAATTGTTGCGGGATGTCTCCCAAAAATAAATCCTGAGAGTATAGATGAGAGAGTTTATGGTATATTGGATCCTCAGAGTGTACACAGGATAAGAGAAATTATTGATAAAGTATCAAAGGGAGAAAGGGTTAAGATATTTTCTGAAAATACTGATAAAAGCTTTTTAAAAAAGAAAAGAAAAGGAATAACAGCTATAATTCCAATATCTGAGGGTTGTACTGGTAAATGTGCATATTGTGGTACAAAACTTGCAAGAGGAAATTTACTGAGTTTTGATTTTGAGAAGCTCGTTGAGGAAGCAAGAGAGGTGGTAAATAACGGATATAAAGAGATACTTCTCACATCTCAGGATACAGGATGCTATGGATTTGATAAAGGGCATACTCTTCCTGAGCTTTTAAACAGGATAACAGATATAGAGGGAAAGTTCAGGATCAGAGTTGGGATGATGAATCCTAATAATGTTTTAAAGATCCTTGATGATCTCATAGAAGCATACAGATCCGAAAAGATCTATAAGTTTCTTCATATACCGGTGCAATCAGGAGATGATTATATCCTGAAAAAAATGAGAAGAAACTACACGGTGGATGATTTTGAATATATAGTGAATAGATTCAGAAAGGAGATAAAAAATATAGCTATATGCACAGATATCATTGTTGGATTTCCTGGAGAATCTGAGGAGAATTTTCAGAATACTGTTGAGCTGATAAAAAGGATCAGACCTGATAAGATAAATGTTACAAGATACTCCATAAGACCAAACACAGAGGCTGCAAAGATGAAGCAGGTATATGGATGGGTGAAGAAGGAGAGATCGAGAGCAATGCATAAGCTGAGAATGGAAATAGGATACGAAAAAAATAAAAAATATGTTGGAAAAAAGCATGAAGTTCTGATAACGGAAGAAGGAAAAAGGAATATGGTAGGAAAAATGTTCAATTATAAATCTGTTGTTTTAAACGGAAATATTGGTGAATTCAAGGTAGTGAAAATAAAAAAAGCTGCTCCTACTTATCTGATGGCAGTTTAATCATATGAAAATTTTATTCTGTCTCCGGGTTTCAGATTGAAAAAATTAGAGGCATCCTTCTTATTTGCAGCAATCTCCAGAAATCCATGACTGCCTATCAATGCCAGAAAATCATCACTCTCCGAGTATGTTCTCAGAAATTTTATCTCTCTTCCCATGAGATTTATTTTGTTTATCTCAGGAAGTTTTTCCCTGGATACATTTGTTATTACATTCCCAAAACAATCCACATAAAGTACACAACATTCAATGAAATCTTTTTTTATTATGGGATCTTCTATTTTCAAATCTCTGATCTTTTTTATCTTTTTCCCCTTTATCTTTTCTTTTAAAAGTATTTTAGCTGCTAAAGGTGCATAAATGTCTCTGCCATGAAATGTATTTGAGATATTCTCTTTTTCAATCTCCAGGATCCTCAATGGGATATGTCTTCTGCATGCCAAGGAAAAAAGTCCGTTATCCGGGCCTATAAGATAGTTTTTTTCTGTTTCTATTACTATGTTTTTTCTTGATCCACCAACACCCGGATCAATAACACCCACGATAACAGAATTCGGGAAATAATCTATAATTCTGTCAATAACAAACGCCCCTGATATAATATCATGTCTTTTAACTCTTATATCCATTATCTTGGCCTCAGGTGATATACTCCATATAACTCCCTTCATCTGCGCAAGATAAAACTCTCCAAAGTCTGTAACAAGAATTATCATGAGTACATGTATGAAAGTGATTTATTTAATATTTTCTTATACCACTGTGAAAGGGGAGCTATAGAAAAACTTTTATTATTCTACTCAGAGCAGTTTTATGGAAGAAAAAATAAATATTCTTCTCATATTTATCTTCTCAGTACTGCTTTCTTCCTTATTTATCCTTCCGTTTCAGCAGCTTCTCGGTGAGGATCCCTATTTTCACAGAGAGATAACGGAGTTTTTTGTCGAGCATGGGTATCTTCCACAGAATAATGTGGAAGAGTGGAATAGAGAAAATCCCTATGCATCCTATCTTGATTTCAAATTGAGAACATATCCCAGAGGATTTTATTATATACTGTATCCATTTCATACTCTGCTGAGATTTTTTCCTGTACTCTTTTCAGGGATAACGGGTATCTGTCTCTATCTGTACCTATCCAGATACTCCAAGGAGGCAGGAGTTATAGGTGGGATAATAGTTCATACGCCAAACTTTACAGCACATTCAATACTCCTTCTCCCTGAGATTCTGGGACTGGCTTTCATTCCTTTCATTCTTTATCTTTTTGATAAAAAGTATTATCTTTCTGGAGTTTTTCTCGGTATTTTAACTCTTATACATCCTTTAAGCGCAGTTATGGGGTATTTAGTTTTGATAATAACAGGAATATTTAAGAAAAATTTCAGAAAACTTGGAATCTCTCTTCTTATAAGTCTTATCTTTGCTTTTCCTTATCTGCTCATCATACTGGGAGAAAAAACAAATGTGAGCTACCAGATCGGCATCCATTTCTCCACGGAGATCTACTCTTTAAAGGATTATCTTAAATTTTTTGGTGCTATGCTCATCTCTCCTGTATTTCTATATCTTTCGATTAAAAAGAAAGATTACAGGCATCTGGCTTTTATTGTTCCCCTGATCTTTCTTTCACTGATCAGGATCTCAAGGGTGCCTTCAGAAAGGTTCTTTGCGTATCTTTCGATATTTTTAGCCATTATTGTGGCTCTGAGGATTGTCGAGATAAAGAATGTTAGGATAAGGTATTGTCTTGTCTTTTCCCTTATACTCATTTCGTCTGTTCAGAACTACTGGATCTTTGGAGCCATAGGTCCATCAACGAGGGAGGTTAAGTCATGGGAGTTTTTAAATGAGAACTCCCTTGAGGATTGTAAAGTTTTAGGATGGGAGAGGTATCCACAGATCTTCACAGTGAAAAGAAAGATATACCATGGAGAGGAGAATTACAGAAATTATAAGGATTTTGATTATGTATCTCCTGATGCCAATGTTCTTGTATACAAAAGAGATTTTTTGAGTTCCCTTGAAGAAGATAAAATATATGATAATAAGGTGGGGATATGGCTTATAGACTCATAACACCTCATATCCCTCTTTCAAAGCCATAAGATCGAGATCAAGGAATTTTTCGGGTACTCTTTCCCTGAGAGCATCCTCCACGTCCTTTTTTGTAAATGGTAGTTTTTCGCCTATCCTGCACAGAGCACCTATCATTACAATGTTCATAACTATGGGATTTCCGAGTTTCTGTGCTATCTTATATGCATCGAATCTGTAAACTTTACATTGAGACTCTATCATTCTCATGACCTTTTCAGGATCGGGATAAACAGCATCTCCTATGGAGACCGTTACAGGAACAACAGGTTTTTCATTTACCACAGCAACTCCATCCTTTTTCATGTATCTTATCTGTCTCAATGCCTCAACAGGCTCAAAGCCGAGAAGATAATCACATCTTCCTTCAGGAACTAAAGCTCCATATACATCCCCTATTCTTACGTGTGATGTTACCGCTCCTCCCCTCTGTGCCATTCCATGGGTTTCTCCTATTCTTACCCTGTATCCTCTGTTCATGGCTGCCTTTGCGAGGATCTGGGAAGCCAATAAGTTACCCTGTCCTCCTACTCCTGAGATAATGATATTCGTTTCCATGAGATCATATCATGATGGGATTTAAAAAAGGTTTGGTATTGCCTCTAAGCAAAGCTTTATAAATCCTCAGAAAAATCCGAGATCATGAGGAGGGATTTACTTTGCGATCCCGGATTCAGCTAAAGATGTGCTGAAGGTGCTGGTAAGAGAGGACGGGTTATCTTCCAGAAAAATTTCTGAAAAAATCAATATGCCGGACAGAACTGTCAGATATGCTCTGAATATTCTGAAATCAAAGGATCTTGTAAAAATGAGGATTGTTCTTGGCGATACGAGAAAAAAGATTTATATTCTCAATAGAGAAGCAATGGAGGATCTTTAAAAATATCGAAAAAGTTATATAGAATTTCACAGAATACGATCCATGAAACAGGTGCATATCTTTGTCTACGGAAGAGTACAGGGAGTTTTCTACAGAGCCAATACGAGGAAAAAGGCGAAGGAACTTGGTATAAAAGGATGGGTGAGAAACCTTTACGATGGCAGAGTGGAGATAATGGCAGAAGGGAAAGAAGAAGATCTCAGAAAGTTTATAGAGTGGTGCAAGAGAGGGCCGGAGTTAGCACATGTCGAAAAAATAGAGCTGGAATGGGGGGATTACAGAGGGAAATATCAGGATTTTTCAGTGGTGGGCTGATGAGGAGGATATTACCCATTTTGCTGATAGTTTTTTTGACGGGATGCACTGTGGGAGAGTTTGTCATCACAGATGCAAAGCTATGCAAAGAAATAAAGAATGGAGAGCCATATGGTGTGGCAACGAATTTCTCGGAGGCTGAGACAGTCTACTGCTGGATAGAGTATAAAAATGCTCCTGAAAATACAGCAATGAGGGCTGTGTGGTATTACGAAGGAGAGAAGATGTATGAGAGAGAGATAAAACTCAAAACAGCTTCAGGAAAGGTATGGTTTTCTATGTATTCAACAGAGAAAATGCTGCCACATGGGAGCTACAGAGTGGAGATATATGTGAATGATGAATTGAGAAAGGAGATGGATTTCTCTATAACTCGGTAAAATCTTTTGGAGCCTTGGTGAGGATCTCTATACCATCTTTTTTTATGAGAACATCATCCTCTATTCTCACCCCTCCATAGCCCGGTATGTAGATACCAGGTTCTACAGTGAAGACCATGTTCTCTTCGAGAGTGAGGTCAATACTGGGATGAAGCCCATACCCATCGTGAACTAGCAATCCAATGGAATGCCCGAGGGCATGGATGAATCTTCCCTTATACTTCGTTGAGTTTATAAAGTTCTCCACTGCATTATGTACATCCCCTCCTTTCACCCCTGCCTTTAGGTTTTCAAACCCTATCTCCTGAGCTTTTTTTACTGTTTCGTAGATTTCTCTTTGTTTTTCTTCCGCTTTTCCATATACAAATGTTCTTGTTATATCTGAGATGTACCTTCTGTATCTCGCTCCGAAATCTAGGAGAACATAATCGCCTTTTTTCAGAACTCGATCTCCCGCTGTATAATGAGGCTCTGCGGCATTCTCTCCGAAGGAGCATATATTCGTGAAGGAAGGCTCTGTAGCTCCTTTTTTCATCATGAGATATGTGAGTTCTGCAGAAAGTTCGTATTCTTTAATTCCCTCTTTTATATATGATTTTATCTCTTCACAGACCTCTGAGACGATATTGCAGGCTTTTTTAATCTTCTCTATCTCATCTTTTTCTTTCACAAGTCTTGCTTTCGACAGTGCACCGGAAACGTCAACAATCTCAGCCTTAGTTATTTCTTTCAGTTTTCTGTATGCCTCATAACTAAAATTTTTAGCATTGATTCCTATTTTATCAACATTCAACATTTTTTTAAGTATTTCCTTTCTTTCTTCTCTTTTTTTAAAAACATACATCTTTTTTCCTGTTTTTTTCGCACTTTCTTCTTCCAGTAATGAAACAACTATCTCTACAGAGTCAGGATATGCAAGAGCAACACATCCCTCAAAGATCCCTGATTCTGCTTCCGTAAGGTATAAAAAGTTAATATCGGGGCAGGAACCGTTTTCTATGTATATCAGATCAATCTTTTCCTCCAGATTTTTATAAATTTTTTCAACTCTACTGTGCATAACCCACTTAAGCTATCTTTCAATAAAAAGGTTACCCTTTTGATGGATTTAAGCAATTCTCAGGCCATTGGGAACAGTTCTCTCTGGCTGCAATAAAACAACTTCTTTTTCATTGAGAATAACTCCAAGCACCAAACATTCTGACATGAAATTGGCGATCTGTTTTGGAGGGAAGTTTGTCACTGCTATAACCTGTTTTCCGATGAGATCTTCCTTTCTGTAGAGCTTTGTGATCTGGGCACTTGATTTTTTTATGCCGAACTCTCCAAAATCTATCTTCATTTTGTACGAAGGTTTTCTTGCCTCAGGGAAATCCTCCACCTCAAGAACAGTTCCTACTCTCATCTCTATCTTTTCAAAATCTTCCCATGTTATCATAAACTTCTTATGGAGGATAAGTATAAAAAAATTTCTGAGATGTTTCTATCCTCCCATGGAATAATTTACCTTCTATCTTTTATACCTCTCCATATAACTCAGAACTTTGTAGAGTAATTTCCCGGCTGTGATTGATGTTTTATCTTCTATTCTTGAACAGACCTCGCATATATCGAATCCCAGCACCTCATTTTTCTGGACTATCTCTTTTATGAGTTTAATACCTTCGGAGAATCTCATTCCTCCGGGGACATAGTTTCCAACATTCTCAAGATCAAAGAGATCCATATCTATTGTTAAATATACCTTTTTTCCTTCAGGAACTGTATTCTTTATCTGTGAGTTTCTGAGGAACTCATACTCCTCCTTACTTGCTTCTCTCGCCCCCAGAATGTACTCCTCAATACCAAGATCACGTATCCTTCTCATCACACAAGCATGAGAAAATCTCTCGCCAAGGTATATATCTCTAAGATCCAAATGAGCATCAAGGGAGACAACAGCCTCAGGTTTCAGTGTTTTGACCACAGGATATGTTATGGAGTGTTCTCCTCCCAGAATAACTATTTTTTTTCCTGCAAACTCCTTTACCGTCTCCTCTATCCTTTTTATATTCTCCTTCATATCTGGAGTGATATGGAGATCACCAGCATCATGCAGCTTTATATTTTTAAGATCGACCTCTGTCTCAATATCAAATGTCTCAAGATCAAAACATGCCTTTCTTATTGATGACGGACCGAACCTCTGTCCTGGCAGAAAAGAGGAAGTTATATCCAAGGGAATACCTAAGAGAATATACTCAGAATCTTTAAAATCTGAGGTATCCAGAGGAAAAAATATCTTGGATGTATGAAAAAACATCACTCTTTAACCCTTACTATCTTTATTCTTCCCATCGTCTCCCAGTACTCTACATTCACTCCTTCTCTTATCTCTCCTTCCACCTCTTCAGGGACGGGGAGTTCAAATGTTTCATATGTCTCCATATCCATCAGCTGGAGGGTATCTCCTATTATTGCTGTTATCATACCTGACTTTTTATCGATTATGGGAACATCTATCTTTGCATCCACAGGTTTCACAATGCTCCTTCTCTTATTATCAAAGACCCCTCTTGCATCTATTCTTGATTTTGCACTTCCATGTTTTCCCGGTGCAGAGGTCTGAATCTTCTCAATTTTGCATGGTTCGTTGTCTATAACAACATACCTTCCTTCTTTCAGCGCTCCTACTCTTTCAGGTTTTTTATCGCCCATGTGTATCACTCCTTTTGTCTGTATAAAAATTTATTCTTTCTCCATATATCTCAGGAGTATTTTTATATCTGTTCTCAGGGTGGGATCTGCTTCTTTTCCGTATTCACGTAACGCTTCCATTACCTCCTCTTTTGATCTTCCTTCCAAGCTCAGAAGTATCTCCCTTATTTTATTTAGATGGGATATATACGGAGCTGCTTCTCTATATGCCTTCAGAAGATCATCAGATAACATTTTCTATCCTTTCCATCGCCTCTTTTATTTTTTCAAGGCTTGTTGCAAATGAGACTCTCACAAAATCCTTTCCGTTATCCCCAAAGGCAGTTCCAGGTACAACTACAACCCTGCATTTTTCTAAGAGATAGTTGGAAAACTCCACAGAGTTCATTCCTGTAGAGCTTATATTCGGATAACAGTAAAATGTTCCCTTTGGAAGTATTGTTTTCAATCCCATTTCATTTAATTTTTTAACGACATAGTCTCTCCTCTTCCTGTATTCTCTGACCATCTCCCTGACACATCCCTGATCTGATTTTAAAGCGGCATAGGCTGCTTCCTGAGTGGGCGTATTGAGACATCCTGCTGCGTACTGGTGAATCCTCAGCATTGGTGTTATATATTCCTTCTCTGCAGCCACAAATCCAATTCTCCATCCTGTCATTGCGTATGTTTTTGAAAATGAGTTTGTGATAACTGTTTTTTCATAGTATTTTTTGAAACACTGGGGTCTGTAATCATAGACTATCTTCTCATAGACATCATCACTCAGAAGAAATATATCATGATCCTCACAGATCTCTGATATAGCTTTATAGTCCTCTTCGAGCAAAACAGCGCCTGTCGGGTTATTCGGGTAGCATGTTATGAGCATCTTTGTTTTTTCTGTTATCTTCTCATTCAGATCCTCAGGAGTTAATCTGAACTCATTTTCCTCCTTCAGATCTATTCTTACTGGTTTTGCCTCTGCCATTACAGTGTCATTTACATAGCAGGGAAAAGCTGGATCAGGTATTATAACTTCATCTCCTTCATCAATCAGGGCCTCGAACGTTAAATAAACAGCCTCATAAGCGCCTACTGTCATCAGGATCTCATCGGGGGATAACTCCACATCATACTCTTTTTTATACTTCTCAGAAATAGCCTCTCTCAGCTTTAAAATACCAAGATTTGGGGTATATTTTGTTTTACCTTCTTTCAGAGCTTCTACAGCAGCATCCTTTATAAACTGTGGAGTATCAAAATCAGGCTCTCCTATTCCTAAGGATATGACATTATCCATCTTTGAAGCCTTCTCAAAAAGTTCTCTTATCTTTGAGGGCGCTATATTCTGAACTCTTTTCACCGTCATCATATCAACTCCAGAGTCTCAAAATCCAGTATTTCTCTGTCCTGGATAAAGACAACTACACCTTCTTCTATTTTTATACTTACTTTAATAGATTTTTCACCATTTAGAGTTATACTTTTTTTGATGTAATCCTGAGCAACATTGGGATAAACTTTTGTCTTGAACTGTATATCCTTGTAAGTTATTATGTACAGATCATACTTTTCTGAGGAGGGTTTTAACGGTGTGATATGTACTGTCAGCTCTCCATCTCTGTAATCAAGATCTATTATCGCCTCATCATCTCTCTGGAGTTCCTCCTCTATAGCGCTCCTGTATTTATCCTCAACACCTTTATACCCTCCTGTAACCTCATGGATGCCATTGAAATACACGGTTGGATATCCTCCAAAGCCATAGTAATCAAGTCTCATCTCGGAGATCTCCTTTTTCATGGAATCTCCAGGGTGGTACTGTATATAGAAAAATTTTTCTCCGTACTCTTTTTTTACCTCCTCTAAAGCATCCTCTGCAATAGGACAGTAGGTACACCATGTAGCTGTGAAGATCTCCCCAAATACTTTTTTCTTCAGATTTTCTGTCTTAACGCTGAGTTCAATCTCTTTTTCAATGCCCGATCCTGATCTTACTCTAACCGTGAATGATTTATCCTTCTGGACACTGTACAGCGTTACCTCAAGTGCATACTTCTCTTTCGGATTCAGTTCCACTTCTTCCTTCGAAAGAGTACCGTATTCAGTTTCAAAATGATAACTGTCCTTTGCATTTCCTGTATTTATTATATTGATGGTGAATACAACATCGTAATCCTTGGGGGCATATTTTTCAGGTTCTAAGCATCTTATCTGAAAATCATAATCTTTCTTTATTATTGCTTTCAGCGTTATTTTCTTTTCTTCTGCGTTTTTGGGAATTATTCTCAGAGAGATAGATCCCTCCTCACCTCCCTTTACACTGAGTGGTGAGGTTATGTACACCCTGATCGTTTTCGCTTCATTTTTGGCCAAAGAGAATTTATCTTCAGAAAGAGATGCCTTCCATCCCTCAGGAAGATCTTTCTCAAGTATCAGAGAATATGAATCTTTTTCACCGTTGTTCTTTATATTTATGGCGAATTCTGCTGTTTTCGATGCTTCTATCTCCATCTCCTTTTCTCCGGTAACAGAGTAACTGTACTCCTTTTCTGGAACGATTGCCTTTACATAAAATGTTTTTTCATACTCTATACCATCTCCCGAGATGAGAAACTTAACATCTCCCTCTTCGTTCTTGTCATAATCTGGTGTCACTGTGATAAAAATATCAACATTTTCTCCATTTTTAAGCGTATATTCTGTCATATCTGCAAAACAGAGGTCATTGAAACAGAAGTTAGCTTCCCAGCCCTCAGGTAACTCTTTTTTCAGGGTAAAAACTACATTTTTTTCAGGGCCTGGATTCTCCACATTCAGAACAAAAGAAGCATCTCCTGAGCTGAGTTCCTTTGCGTCTTCAGAGAACTGAAAATTGATCTCCTGTTTTTCAGTTTCTGGGGAGCCATACATATACAGATATCCTAAAAGCAATGAACACAGGATCAGAGTGGATACAGAGTATTTTATAAACATGTGCTCTCCTCTATACTTTCTATAAGTTTTTTTGCTGTCTCCACATCAATACTTTGAGATCTCAGCTCTCTCAGGACTCTCTGAATGGAGTATCTTCTCAGGAAAGGATATTTCCTGTGAATATTTTTTAAAAACTCGCAACCAAATCTATCTGGATATTCTCCTGTGATCTCAATATGATCATTTTTATTCAGGGATAGCATCGCTGGAATATTTAATCTGTACATATCTCCGATCTTCATTATTGAATGAGAGCCAACTGATAACATATCTCCAAATCCAATGAATTTATATTTTTTCTCCCTTGCAAAGCTGTATATTTTCTGAGTTATGAACTTCTGACATCTTCCACATGGATGGAACCTCTTATTTTCAGCTTCTTTCAGTACATTCTCATATTTTTCATCGTAAATGAAGTAAACTTTGATATCGTTTCTTTCACAGAACTTTTCTATATTTTCAGGGTCTGAGGTTAAAAATGTTACAGCATCAGGATTGAGATGAAACTCTTTTGCTATTAAAAGAGTGGCTTTACTGTCGATTCCACCTGAAAATGCTATAACAGTCTTTTTACTTTCGGGTAAATCTGGATTCTCACCAAGTCTGTGGAGGAGGATGGGCTTTATGTATGTGTTAAGATCAGGATCATTATACCTTTCAAGCGCTTTCAGAGCATTCTGAACTCTGTAGATATCTCTGAACTCAGTAGCTGGCTTCATAATCTTCCCTCATAGTACCTGTATATATCAATTGCTCCTGTGGTGGGCTCACAGAGTCCATCATAGACCTCCTGAAGAATCTTTTTCAAAAAGATATCATTCTTTGTTCTTATACATTTATCATTTCTCTCTGTAAGGTTTCTTCTTTCCCACCTGCTCATCCAGAAAAATTTTGTTGGATTGATCAATATTTTTCCATCGTATCTTATATCTTCTTCAAAATCTCCAAATATAACAGGTATATTATTCTTTTCTGCATATTCTAATGCTTTTTCTTCAGTTATCTCCCTGCACTGGCTACAGTCCCTGATTTTCTCTTCAATGATCACGGATTTATAATCTCTGATAATATTGGGATAAGTCAATCTGATCGTTAATATTATCGGGTCAAATCCCAGAATCTTCGAAAGAGAAACAGAATGTAAACTGTTACATGGTATTACTATGGATCTGTCTTCAACGGGAAATTTTATTAAATCAGCATTGAGATTAAGCTCATTTTCTAAATATTCTTTAAATTTTGATGATATAGAATCATTTTTTAGTTTTTTTAAGTTGTTTTTCAGTATCTCTCTTTTTCTGAGGAGATCAAGATAGGATATAACTGTGACATATTTCATACCAAGTTTTTTTCTTAATTCCCCTATTATTCTACTATTTCCGATAATATTACTTTTATCTGCTCTGTCCTCGGCTATTATGTATAATGTATCCCTTTTTTCGTTATAGATAACATCTCTTATCTCTGGTATTATCCCGGGAAAACCAAATTTACTTCTGATAGAGATAATATCCTTTAATATCTCATCTTTGGTGAACATTGTTATCTATTTTCTGCACTTTGTATAAAAGGTTTCTGTTAAAAATTTTTGTAAAATAATAGCCGGGCGCGGATTCGAACCGCGGTCGCAAGGTCCAGAGCCTCGCAGGATTGGCCTCTACCCTACCCGGCTTTAATTCTACTTAGTTTCTATCATTTAAGAATCTTACTCTTTCTGTTGAGATAACTGGAGGAACAAGATATGAAAAAAATCGATCTTTTGTTGTTGCTCTCCTAATAATGGCAATAGCGATATCTGTTATAGCTGCACCACCAATAATGTCCACATGGAATGTTCAGGTAACACCTGATCCAACAAACTGTGCAACAACAGTGACAC
>JAGGSA010000079.1 GCA_021159325.1 Methanomicrobia archaeon
CTACTATATAAACTTAATCTTTTTTATTCTTTTTGGGGGGAAACGTAAAATTTAAATAGGAAGCACAGGTAAATTTGATAAGAGCGGCTGTAGTGTAGTGGCCAGCACTTGGGCCTTCCAAGCCCACGACCCGGGTTCGAATCCCGGCAGCCGCACTTTTTTATATTATATCCACAAAGTTTAAATAGGAATAAGAGAAATTTTACCAATGCAACCTGCTTGCCTGAATAATACCATCGATCATGTAAATGGAATTGAGGAATATAATGACTTGGGGGGGTGTAGAGTCAAGGAATTTGGGCTGAAAGGAGAATTACAGAGAACATTAAGGAAAATTATGGCTGAAGCTCCTGTTGCAGAGAGAATTTTAAATCTTCGTGGTGTAGAATCAGGAGGTGAGATAATTGTCAGGAAGCATGGGTAAAATTTTAGTTTTGTTAATTGCAGGAATTGTTGTGAGTTCGATTGTAGTAAGTTTTGTGGAGACTGTAAAGGCCGATAAAGAGGTAATTTTTCCTGATGAGAATCTGGAAAAGGTAATCCGTGAAGAACTCGAGAAGGATACGGGTCCAATATATGTAAGTGATCTGGAAACTCTCGGAGGACTGGATGCATCTAACAGAAACATAACAAGCATAGAGGGACTTGAGTACTGTAAAAATATCACATGGCTGTATCTTTTCAACAATAATATCTCAGATATATCTCCGCTTTCCAATCTTACAAACATCACAGAACTGTATCTTGATAATAACAATATCTCCGATATCTCTCCCCTCGTCAAAAACTCCGGGATAAATGAAGGAGATATACTGAGTATAACTAACAACCCATTGAGCGCAGAGTCCATAAATACGTATATTCCTGAACTTGTAAGGAGAGGTGTTGAAGTAACATGGGAACCTGTGGTAGAGACCTCAACTCCACCACCAGCTACAACTCCATCTGCCACCGTAGCTCCCACTACATCTGTTCCTTCTCCTACTGCTTCTACTTCCCCATCCACTCCATCGACATCTACCACATCTTCAGGATCTGGTATTTTGTACCCTGCTATTGCCGCAGTTGTTGTGATTATCATTGGAGTGGCAGTTTATCAAATGAGAAAGAAATAGAAAAGGCTGTATTCTACGCAGTCATATTTTTATTATACCCACATCTCAAAAAGAATGCTCAGATCACAGTGACAGTGTTCTTCAGCTATCCTTCTGAAATCCTCCCTCTTGGCAATCTTCCATTTGTATGAATTATAGTAATCGCAGAGAAACTCATCAAAAGCTTCCTCTCCCATTTTTTCTGCCAGTGTCTTTACGAATAAAGGGCCACGTCCATAGATGATGGAAACATAACTGAGTTTGGTGTAACTTTTTGATGGGAGACCTATAGGGATTTTATCTTTTTCAGTAAGATCCCATAACACCTTCCATGAAGTACTGTAATTCTCTGCAGGAATATCACCATGAAGATCTTTATAGTAAAGATAGGTAATATACTGAACAACGGATTCATCGAGCCATGGTTCATTCAGCTGATCGTTTCCCACAATATTGTAAAACCACTGATGTGCTGTTTCATGAGCTACAACTGTTTCAAGAATATCATAAGAAGAATTTTCTATGAGATTTTTGGGATTGTAAAGTCTGATAGCAACAGCAATTATCCCGGGGTACTCCATTCCCATTACGTCCATCGGCGTACTTACAATATCGAACTCTGTGTATGGATACGTGCCAAATCTTCTGCTATAACAATCAAGGGCATTGATTGCAAACTCAATGGCTTTTTCTCCACCCGGAAGATCCTCCAGAAATGTATAACTTTTCACAGTTGTCTCTCCGGTCTTGAGAGTTAGTACGGTATATTTCTCACTTCCAGCTATATAGAAATCACGGACAGGTCCTGCTGCAAAGGCTGTTATCTGATACTTTCCACTGTTTATCCGTCCAATTTCGATCCCTGATGTTACAAGTTTTAATTTTTTCGGTGCTTTTACACGTACCAGATAAAAACTCATATCAAGATAGGTCATATCACCATATGGGGGAGGAATCTCCACATTCCATCCCCTTTCATCATAGACAGAGATGACAGGATAAAAATCATTGAGTGTAAGTACATCATTGAAGTATCCGAACAATCCATAATTGCTTTTCTGTTCTCTTGGAAGTTCCACATCAAAGTCCATGTGGAATATTATACTTTCACCTGGTTTGAGGAGGGAAGGAAGAAGAATGCAGAGCGCGCTGTTTTGAAACTCATAGAAAGGCTCGATCTTCTGAGAGTTTATCTTCATGTTTGTAACAAAAATTTTTCCTCCGGTAATGTTGGGAAATAATCTGAAATATACTTTTTTCAGAGAATGAAATTCCTGATTTGTATAGAAAACATCCTCATGTCCTGATAAGGAGAGATAATCCTCAGATATACTTAGATCTATATGATAAACTGTTGCATTGGGTAGTTCACTTAGTATTTCCTGTTCAGAACTCACAATACCCTTATAGAAAAGACCACGATCTTCCCATGGTGTCTCAAAGAGATGGGTGACGATCTCTGAGGAACTGTGCAGAGAGATACAGCCCTCTGTAAGAGTCACAGATATCAGGAATATAATAATCCAGTGCTTCATAAAGATTTTCCCCATGTGCAGGGGATGCATCTCGAATTTAAATACTTTGCGGTACAGTTAATCCACTCAGGTTTCTTATCATCCCTTTAATATGTCCTGCTCCTGTTACAACAACGATCTTTTTCTCCTTCAGCTCTTTTATCCTTTCAGCCATATATGCATCTCTTTCCTCAATAAGAACTCTGTAGAGATATGGAGATATCTCTCTGAGATTCTCTATGAGAAGGTCAATATTCTCCTTACTCAGTTCCAGAGATATTTCTTCTTTTTTAAAAAAGGAAAAGAAAATATTTTTTAGGATTTTTAATTTCTCTCTCATTGGAACCTTTGTCATTTTTTCTATTGTTATCTCAGCATCCCTGTCGATGAGATACAGATTTGCATTTATCTCCTTTGAACACTCCACAGCTGTCAGCATCTCCTTACCAGGAAAGATCCCCATCTCCTCCCCTATCCTCCTTTCTATATACTCGAGTATCCAGGCTATCACAGCAAATCTCATTCCTCTGCTCTTCACCATCTCCATAAAGCTCATTCTTCCTCCACTCATCAGTCCATAGTACCTTTTCATATCAAGCTCTATGCATACAGCCTCAGGTCTCTCTGAGAGTATAGTCTCCTTTACCTCATCTACACTCTCTTTGAAAACATGAGCTGTACCTATCAGTATTACTTCTCTCTCTTCTGTAGTAATTCTTTCGATCATTTATGGAAACTTTACTCCTTTCTTTTCATATTCCCTCTTTTTAAGTTCTTTTCTCTTTATTTTTCCACTTATTGTCTTTGGAAGATCTTTTACAAACTCTATTTCTCTTGGATACTTATAGGGTGCTGTTATATTTTTAACGAAATCCTGAAGTTCCTTTACAAGGTCTTCTGAAGGCTCATATCCTTCCTTCAGGATGACAAAAGCCTTTACGATCTCACCTCTTACAGGATGCGGTGATCCTACAACTGCTGCTTCCACTACAGCAGGATGTTTCACAAGAGCATCTTCCACCTCAAAGGGTCCTATTCTGTATCCTGCTGAGAGTATCACGTCATCTGCTCTTCCTTCAAACCACAGGTATCCATCTTCATCCACCCTCACAAGATCTCCCGTGTGATACTGTCCATTCTCATCTATTACTTCTTTTGTTTTCTCTGGCTTGTTGTAGTACTCCTTGAATATTGCAGGTATACCAGCCTTCACAGTGATCTCTCCAACTTCCCCTGGTTTTACCTCCTTCCCCTCTCTGTTCAGTATCTTTATACCAAGACCTGGCATTATCTTACCCATTGATCCTGGCCTGACTTCAGGAATACCAACATAGTTGCATACAAGACAGCATGTTTCTGTCTGTCCGTATCCATCTCTTATAGTTATTCCGAATGCTTTCTGGAATGTTTCCACTACTTCTCTGTTCAGGGGCTCTCCTGCAGATACAAGACTCTTCAGATGTGAAAGATCATATCTCTCAAGATTCGGGACCTGTATCATCATTCTCAATTCTGTGGGCGTGACACAGCATATCGAGACGGGATACTTCTCTAAAAGTTCAAAGTACTTCTCAGCATTGAATCTTCCCTGATATAGCAGATCTGAGGCTCCAACGTTCATTGTTACCCCGAGATGTGTCCAGAACCATTTTGCCCATCCAGGTGATGTTGTTGCCCATATAAGATCCTTATCAGTTGCTCCGTACCAGAATTTAACATTTATCTTTTTAAACGCATACATCCATGAGTTTCTGTGAACAACTCCTTTTGGTAATCCTGTAGTTCCCGAAGTATATGAGATATAGAAGATATCATCTATTCTCTTTTTCTCAGCTTTGAAATATCTTGATTCCCTGTTCATAAGAGACTCATAATTCAACCATCCCTCCTTATCTCCGTCGAGAAGAATAAAATGTTCTATTGTTTTACACTCATTCCTTACCTCATCGACTATCTTTGATCCGGAAGTGTCTGTTATTATGGCCTTAACACCACAGTCATTAGCTCTGTACTTTATATTGGAGGCTCTCAGCATCTCAATAGCTGGAACTATCACACCTCCAAACTTTATTACACCTAACTGTGCTATATATGTCTCCGGGATCCTTGGGAGCATCACCATTACCCTATCTCCTTTTTTGAGATCAAGATTTTTCAGGACATTCGCAAACTTGTTTGTGAGGAACTTCAGCTCCCAGTAACTTACTCTTCTCTCATCCCCTTCTTCGTTTTCCCAGTATATTGCTGTCTTTGTTCTGTCCTCTGCATGCTGATCAACGACACTGGCAATATCATAGTACTCTGGCCAGTCCCATCTGAATTCTTTCATCTCTTTCTCATAATCGATCATCAGATCACCAATAAAGAATATTCTCAGGGATATAAAAAGATGTCTGTAGAGGCATATCATATTCCTGAATATATCGATACTGAGGTAATGTTTTTATTACAACAATGCAAGATAGTCTATGGTTTGGCAGAAAGTATTTAAAAGTTTGAAATAAAATTTGTGAGGTGATAATATTATGAGTGAAAAGATCAAAGTAAAAATTAATGAAGAGTTCAGACCAGCACCACAGCTCAAGAAACTTTACTGGATCTATTTTGTTTTAGCGATCTTTCTTGGAGTTCTCTGGTGGTGTATTCCAGTGATACTTTTCGCTCCTCCTGTGATTACAGTTTGCATCTCTTTGCCAATTGTGGCTGTCCTGATCTTCACTGCATACTGGATACCAAAATACTATGATTCGATCGTCTATAAATTAACAGAAAATGAAATCATATGGAAGAGGGGAGTATGGTTCAAAAATACGGGAATAGTACCTTACAACAGAATAACGAACATCGATATAACTCAGGGTCCGATCTCCAGGAAGCTTGGAATTGCTGCTCTTAAAATTCAGACTGCTGGATATTCCGGGCAGCAGGCAAGATCTGAGATAAGAATAAATGGGATAGAAGATTTTGAAGAGTTAAGAGAGGTAATAATGGGATTTGTTAAGGGTAAAAAGCCTGTGGCTGTGGAGACATATGAAGAAGAAAATATTGATTCAAGGATTCTGAATGAAGTTGTCAGAATTCGAAAGTTGTTAGAGAAGTATTCTAAGACACGTTGAGATAGCTGAAAACCGAAAGGTTTTTAAAGGGAAGGAACAATTGGTTTATAGTGAACTTTTAAAAGTTAACTACTTCTATGGAGTTATACTGGGTGATAATTTGTCTTCAGAGCAGATTCTCAATGAGATAAAAGAGAAAATTAAGGAAGTTGTACCTGTTGGAGCAGTAATAACAGATGTGTGTTTTGAAGGGCCTGAGCTTGTCATATACACAAGAAATCCTGGGATAATGATGCAGGATGATGAGATAGTGAAAAAACTCGCAAAAAAACTTCAAAAAAGAGTTGTGATCAGGCCTGATTCCACCATACTTTTAGATGAGGAAAAAGCTATAGAAAAGATCAAGGAGATAGTTCCAGAGGATGCAGGAATAACGGATATCATATTTGATCCTGTAACATGCGAGGTAACGATAGAATCAAAGAAACCAGGCCTGGTGATAGGGAAATCAGGAGAGACTCTGAGGGAGATAACAAAGCAGGTGAGATGGGCACCAAAGGCAGTAAGAACACCGCCCATCAGAACAGATACAATTGCAGGGGTCAGAGCAGCGTTGAGAGATAATACTGAAGAAAGAAAGCAGATTCTGAGGAAGATAGGGGAGAGGATCTACAGAGCTGCAAATGTCAGTACAGACTGGGTCAGGGTAACGTGTCTTGGCGGGTTCAGGGAGGTAGGAAGATCTGCAATCCTCTTAGAGACTCCAGAGAGCAAAGTTCTCCTTGATTGTGGCATAAATGTGGCTACAGATAACCCCTCAAGGGCTTATCCTTATTTAAACATCCCCGAGATAAAGTATATTCTTTCAAACCAGGAGCTGGATGCCATTGTGGTAACTCATGCTCATTTAGATCACTCTGGATTCATCCCCTACCTCTATAAATATGGTTATGAAGGACCTGTTTATGCCACTCCGCCAACGAGAGATCTTATGTCTCTGCTTCAGAAGGATTATATAGATGTTGCGATGAGGGATGAAAAGGCACCTCCCTATTCAAGCAAGGAGATCAAGGAGACGATAAGACACACGATACCCTTAGAGCCAAATGATGTCAGGGATATAACGCCTGATATAAGGCTCACATTCCATTCTGCGGGGCATATACTCGGATCGGTGAGTGCGCATCTGCATGTGGGCAACGGTCTCCATAATGTTCTCTACACAGGGGATTTCAAGTTTGGAGCTTCAAGACTTCTTTCAAAGGCAGATATAAAGTATCCAAGGGCAGAGACAATAATAATGGAAAGCACTTATGGAGGCTCAGAGGATATCCTTACACCGAGGGATGAATCAGAGAAAGAAATGATAAGAGTGATAAACAAAACACTGAAAAGAAAGGGAAAGGTGCTGATCCCTGCTCTTGCTGTTGGAAGGTCACAGGAAGTGATGCTCATTCTTGAGGATTATATGAGAAGAGGCGTTCTTGAGGAGGTACCTATATTTGTCGATGGAATGATATGGGAGGCTACAGCGATACATACAGCTTATCCCGAGTACCTCTCCAAAAATCTCAAAAATCTTATTTTTACAAAGGACCTGAATCCCTTCCTGACAAAATCTCTTGAGAGTGTTGGAAACAGTTCTAAGAGACAGGATATAATTGAAGGCGATCCATGTATAATCATAGCTACCTCAGGGATGCTTATAGGTGGTCCCTCCGTAGAGTACTTCAAAGCTCTTGCCGATGATCCAAGAAATACCCTTATCTTTGTCAGCTATCAGGGTGAAGGAACGATGGGAAGAAGGATTCAGAAAGGATGGAAGGAGATTCCCGTCAGAGGAGAGAATGGAAAAACAAAGATAATAAAGGTGAATATGGAGGTCCATACCATTGAGGGATTCTCAGGACATTCAGATAGAAAGCAGCTCATGAGATTTGTGAGAGCAATGAGCAGGAAGGTACAGAAGATAATTATAGGACATGGAGAGCCTCAGAAAAGTATAGATCTGGCAAGCTCCATCTATAAAAAGTTCAAGATAGAAACAAGAGCTCCTATGAATTTAGAGACAGTGAGATTAGTGTGATAGCTGTTAAACTCGCTTATGATGGTGGTAAGTTTTTCGGATCTCAGATACAGAAAGATAAAGTTACTGTAGAGGGTGAACTGAATAAATTTTTTGAATGCAGACTCCTGAGCAGGACAGACAGGGGCGTTTCAGCGCTGGGAAATGTCCTGTTTACCGAAGAGGAGATAAATTTAAGAAGATACTCTTTTGATGGAATATGGCTATATGGAAAATCCTCTTCATGGAAAAAGCCTTTTAAGAAGAAGTATTCATATTTTTTATCATCAGATCTGGATATAGATAGAATAAAAGAAGCATGCTCTTTGCTATCTGGAAAACATGATTTTTATAATTTTTGCAAAAGAGATAGAACAAAAAAATTGGATTACATAAAAGAAATAGAGATAAATCCTTATATTGGTGAGTGCATAAGGCTGGATTTTACAGGAGAAAGCTTTCTCTGGGAGATGGTAAGAAGACTCACAAATGCAATAATAAGTGTGGGTAAGGGAGAGATGGAGATTGAAGATCTGAAGGATATGTTAAAAGAAAGAACAGAGAAGAAGATTCCTCCTGCTCCTCCTGAGTATCTCCTTTTAGTTGATATAGAGGGATTTGAATTTACATATGATGAATACATGCTCAGAAAGATAGAGAAATACTTTGAAAATATGTACAGAGACGCATTTTTAAAAAAGAATATATTCAGTTACTCCCTGAACTTTCTGAGGGGTACAGATGTATGATCTCTTTATTGTTGGTGCCGGGCCTGTGGGATGTTACTTTACACAGAAGATCAGTGAGTTCAAGTATAAACTCATAGAAGAACACTCAGAGATCGGAAAACCTGTTCAGTGTGCTGGACTTGTGGGAGAGAAGATCTTCAGGTATGTAAAGAAGGAGTATCTGAATAAAATTGATGGAGCATATATACATTACAGAAAGGATTATTTTCCATTGAGAAGGAAAAATGTTGCCTATGTACTTGATAGAGAGAAATTTGATAAAGATCTTGCTACGGATCTTGAGATCTCCTTTAAAGAAAGGTTTATAGATGCAAGGATAAAGAAGGACAGAATAGAGATCAGGACAAATAGAGGTTTATATTATTCCAAGTACCTTGTGGGATGTGATGGTGCCTGTTCCATGGTCAGAAAATATGTAACTGAGAAAAAAATTAAATATTTAAAATCAATTCAGTATACGGTGGAGTTTAAACATGAAGAGAATATGGTATCCTTTTTTCTCAAGCCATTTTCATGGATCATACCTGAGAACAGAAAAATATGCAGAATCGGGGTGATATCCAATGATCCCCTGAGAGATCTTCATGTTCCCGAGGGCAGGATCATAAGCAGGACGGGAGGATTGATACCAGTCGGGTTTCTGAAAACATTCAGAGATAATATCTTTCTTATAGGAGATGCAGCCTCCCAGACAAAACCCTTAACTGGAGGAGGACTTTATTATGGAATAAAAGCAGCAGATATAGCTGGAGATCTGTTTTTAGAAGATAAAATATATAAATATGACTCCGAATGGAAAAAATTATTTGGCAATCAGATAAAGATTGGAATGATGGCAAGGAAAATTTATGAGAGGATGAATGAGACAGACATGGAAAAATTTTATAATTTCATCAAGAAAAACAGAAAAAAGATAGAAGAATCCTGTGATTTTGATAAACACTCTTCCCTCTTTAAGATACTCCTCTCCTCCCCGGAGACATGGCCTCTTATCTTAAAAATATCCCCCCTGTTCTATTAGACAAACAATGCAAATTATTCACTAAATAGTTCTTTACATTTTCTCATCAGTCTTTCTGCCTTTTCCCCTGTTCTTGCTTCGCATGTTATCCTGATATAAGGCTCTGTTCCTGAGGGTCTTATCAGGAACCATGAATCCTTCAGATCCACCCTCAATCCATCTATCTCCTCATATCCAGATAGTTTATCCTTTATCCTGCTCATTACTTTGTCTTTTTTATTGTTTTCACATGGGATCTTCTCTCTTATTATCTTATACTCTGGAACTTCCTTTTTCAGTTCGGATATATCCCCTCTCTCTTCTTTCATCTCCAGAACCTTTGCACCTGAGTATATACCATCAGGAGTCATCTGAAAATCCCGGAATATCCATGTACCTGAGGGTTCCCCCCCAAAACTTGAGTGCATGCTCTTCATTTCTCTGACTACTGCCACATCTCCCACTTTTGTTCTTTTTACGGATATTCCGTATTTTTTCAGGTATTCATCTATCTTTATCGAGGCATCAACGGTAGTTATAAAGAT
This sequence comes from Methanomicrobia archaeon, assembly GCA_021159325.1. GTDB lineage: Archaea > Methanobacteriota_B > Thermococci > Methanofastidiosales > B48-G16 > B48-G16. The sequence continues at coordinate 10,024 of JAGGSA010000079.1, forward strand.
ATCTCCTTCTTTCAGAACATATGAGGCAACAAGAGCTAAAATAACATCGTAATCCACATATTCGCCATTTTCATCTACGATTCCCACACGGTCAGCGTCACCATCATGGGCTATCCCGAGATCAGCCTCAGATGCTTTTACGGTATCACTAAGAACTCTGAGATTCTTTTTCTCTGGTTCCAGTCCACGTGAGAAACGTCCATCAGGTGAGGCGTTCAGGGATATAACATTATTTCCCATCTCTTTGAAGACATAAGGGGAGAATAATGAAGCAGCTCCATTTCCGCAATCTATGACAATTTTGTATTTCTTTTTAATTTTGATATTATTCAAGATCCTTTTTTTGTGAAGCATGAGAGCTTCTTCATGTCTCTCGTAAACTTTGCCAATTTTGTCCCACTCTTTCAGATTAAAGTTTTCTCTGAAGACTAAATCCTCAATGATCTTTTCCTCCTCAGAGAGAGCCATACCCTCCTCGTCCCATATCTTTATTCCATTGTACTGAGGAGGGTTATGGGAAGCGGTGATCGTGACACCAGCCTTACATCCAAAGCTTTTTATTGCGATCCCTGTGGTGGGTGTGGGTGCAAGCCCTATATCATAAACATCCTTCCCGCATGCCGTTATACCTGAGACAATTATGTCTTTCAGCATCACTGAGGATGTTCTGGAGTCATGAGCAACAGCCACATCTCCATCAACATAACTTCCCAGCGCCATACCAACCTTCAGAGCGAGCTGAGGTGTGATCTCACTGTTTACAATGCCCCGAATTCCTGATGTTCCAAAAAGTCTCATGAAAAGAGTAATGCAGAGAAGTTTAAAATATTTATGTAATAACATTTTTAAAACCATGACTCTATTTACACCTATGAATGAACTTGTGAATGCGATATGGATAATTCTGCCTGCATACATAGCAAATATGACAGCATGTACCTTCGGAGGTGGTAAGCCTCTGGATCTCAATAAAAAATTTATCGATGGAAAAAGGATAATAGGAGATGGTGTTACGGTAAGGGGAACACTCTCAGGAATCTTTTTCGGAGCCGTTACTGCCGTATTACAATCATTTTTTTCGGATTATACACTTAAATTTTCTCTTTTATTGGGTTTTCTGATGGGATTGGGTGCTGTTCTTGGTGATCTTGTTGAGAGTTTCTTTAAGAGAAGGATAAACCTTAAGCAGGGAGATCCTTTACCATTGTTTGATCAATTAGATTTTATTTTTGGAGCTCTTATTTTATCAAGACCACTTCTGCACCTTTCTCTGCAGACAATCTTCATAATCCTTTTCATAACGCCAGTACTCCATTTTTCAACAAACTATGTAGGATATAAACTGAAACTTAAGGAGGTGCCATGGTGAAATGTGAGTTATGTGGAAAATATACTGATGTTGTGCATACATGTATCCTCTGTGGTAGGAAGGTATGTCCATCATGTTACTGGATAAGTATGGGTGTATGCAAAAAATGTGTCCCTGGAAGGGAAAAGGAGAAGTTCAAGGTATGATCACATCTCTTCAAGGGCCTCTATTCCTAAGAGTTGCAGTCCCTCTTTTAAAATAATCTGGGTAGCTTTTACCAGAGCCAGCCTCTGGGATTCTTTTTCTGATCCAATAACTTTCAATGAATTATAGAATGAATTAAATACTGTAGCAAGATCATTGAGGTATTTTGTCAGTAAATGTGGTCTTTTTAGATCACAGGCTTTTTTTATTTCAAATAGAAACTTATAAAGGGTCTTTATCAATTCTTTTTCTTCAGGATCTGAAAAATCGGGATCAAAATCCTGCAATTCAGCCTTTTTTAATATACTGCAGCATCTTGCATGTGCGTACTGTATATACGGAGAAGAATCTCCTTCAAAGTTCAATGCATCCTTCCATCTGAAGGTTATCTTCTTCTCAGGAGCATATTTTATTATGTTATACCTCACAGCTCCCATGGCAACAGCTTTGGCTATTCTCATCTTCTTTTCTTCCGGGAGATCAGGTCTTCTTGATTCTACTTCCTCCATAGCTTTCAGGAGAGCTTCTTCAAGAAGTTCATCTCCTGTATACCCGATCCATGTTCCCTTTCTTCCTGAAAACTTCTCTTCAGGTAAGGAGACGTGTTCATATGCGAGATGGTAAAAGTTCTCTGCTTTATCTCTGTATCCTAAAAGTTCCAGGGAAAGTCTGACCACCTGTTGTGGATAACTCTGTTCTACCCCTATCACGTTGATGACTATATCTCCTCTCCCGAAATTCATGGCTTCACCTGTGTCCGATGAGAGATACAGGGAATTCCATTTTTTATACTTCATGTTCCTTTTTACCAGCCCAAATTTCCACAGATGATATGCTATATCCTTTCCTGTGTATGTGGCAGTTCCATCTGATCTTATCAGAACTTTATCCGGATTTTCCATATCTGGAAAAACATTTCCAAGTTTCATCACAAGGCATCCTTTGTTTTCACCTTCAGTCTCCAGAACTATATTTTCGCACTGTTTCATTTTTTCATAGGCTTCATCAAAGATTCCTGATCTCACAAGATCACTCTCAAAGATAAGGACATCATAATGAATCTTCAGATCAGAGAGGGTCTTTAACTGAGCTTCCACACACCTCTCCACGAACTCTCTCGAGATATCTGATCTCTCCATCTCTCTGTTCAGCTCCTTTATTTCTCTTTCTATTCTCTTATCTTTGATCTTCTCCACCTCCACGTATATCTCCCCGAGGAGATGATCGAACTTTTTATTTTTCTCAAATCTCAGGTTTTTATATCCCCAGAGTGTTTCAGCAACCTGTATTCCGAGGTCATCAATGTAGTTCTGTATCTCTGTGTTGTATCTGAGGAATCTGAAGATTCTTGCCAGAGTATCTCCGAGGATGGCGTTTCTCAGATGACCCATATGGAGAGGTTTATTTGGATTTGTGGAGGTATGCTCTATTATCACTTTTTCCTTCTTTTCTTCTATGTCCCAGTCTCTTTCCATGATCTTTCTCAACAGATCGTATCCAAAGGTATTGTAATTCACATAAAAGTTCAGATATGGTCCTGCATTTTTTATTTCTTTGATGTATCTTTTTTCTTTCTCTTTCAGGAGAGATACTATCTCTTCAGCTATTTCTTTTGGATTTTTTTTCTTTTTTTTTGCTAAATTGAAGGCTACTGTTGTAGAAAAATCACCCAAGGCAGGGTTGGGTGTATCTGAGAATGTTATCTCTTCATCCCCGATCACTGACCTTAAAAGTTTTTCAGCTTCTTTATACATTATATCACCTTATGTTAAATCTCAGGATAGCTGCGATACCTCCAAAGGCTTTCAGAAGCTGGTTTCCTTCCTCTGTATCCACGGAGATCAGATGTACTCTTGCTCCTGTGGCTTCAGCCTTTTCAGATAACTCATCCACCAACTCTATCTTTTCTTTTATCTCCAGCTGAAAATTTCCACATTTGGGACACTGTGTATCCTGAAGTTCTGTTTCCATCTTTTCAACTTCTGCACCTGTTTTTGTGAATACCTCCTCATATCCACATTTACACCCTATCCTTACTCTCCAGAGATCAAGAGCCTCAGAAAGGAGAAGATCATCAACAGCACCCATATCAAGAGCCTTTCTTATCTCCTGCTCTCCATACGCCACAAGTCCATTTTCCTTTATCAGTTCCTGAAAGAACCTTCCCATTATCTTTTTCTCCTTCATCACCTCTAACTCCTGAAGTCTCTCTGAAGCCTTATCCACAAGTTCTCTCAATCCATACTCCTCCGTGTATACAGTATCAAATGTATCCAGTATCTTCTCTTTGAGTCTGTAATCTATGTACTCTCCTTCAACGAATTTATTCTTTGTGAGTCCAGGACCGCCAACAATGATCCCCTTTAAAGAAGGGAGCATGTCAAGGAACAGATTATTGAGATGCTGTCCGACTCTCACCCTGAACTCGTGATCAGCTATGTCTCTGAGCCTTGAGAATCTTACAGATGACTGTCCTCCTGCTCTTGCCTTTCCAGGGACACCGGAGGTCATATGATCAAGCATCTCTATTTTCTTTCCTCTCAGTAAACCTATCGTGGCTTCATTTCTCTCCAAGATCAGCAATCCATAGATATCCTTCTCCTCTATCATCTCTCTGAGAGGCTCAAGAACAAACTCCTGATCGCATCTGTAGAGTCTTATGGACATTGGTTCAGGAGGTTCAAGTGAAAAAAGTTCATAATCAGGATTACCTTCCTGCTGGGATATATTACCACAGAAAATTATCAATCCGTTTTCAGGTGTCTGTTTATACAGCTTCAAGTGTTGCATGATCTTCTCAAGTGCGGAAAGAACATTTTTCCTCGTAGTTTTTGACTTTATATTTGAAGCTGTTCCTGCTTCGTCCCTGAGCTGCTGCGTAACCTTCGGCAATGGGTAGCCTGCAGGAATATAAAGCGAAACAAGCTCTGTATTTCTACCTCTGTATCTGGATAGTTTATCTATTATTTTTCTGAGCTTATGCTTTGTTATATCTTTTTCCATTGAAAGGAACTCTATGATAAAATTTATAAGGTTTTTCCTGAAAGGAAAAACATGAAACCAAAAATAGGAATAACATGTTCTAATTCAATACTCGATATTTTTACTGTTAAGGGAGTGGAGTTCTATTATCTTCCTGTGGATTATGTCAGGGCTCTGAAAAGTGTAAATGCCGTTTCCTTTATTCTGCCTTCGGAAGATGAAGAGGCTATTGAAAATATCGATGGTCTTCTTATCTCAGGGGGAGGCGATATAAATCCTCTCAATTATAATGAGGATATCAAAGAAAAACTTATGAAACTGTGTCCTGAGAGAGATCTCTTTGAGATAAGAATAATAAAAGAAGCTTATAGAAGGGATATACCTGTTCTGGGTATCTGTAGGGGGATTGAGATGATAAATGTTGCATTCTCTGGAACTCTTTATCAGAATATCACTACAGAGATAAATCATATGCAGCCTCCCCCTGTGTATATGCCTTCCCACTGGATAGAATGTGAGGGATGGCTCAAAAATATACTTGGAGACAGAATAAAAGTTAACAGTTTTCATCATCAGTGCATAAAGGATCTCGCTGAGGGATTCGAGATCAATGCAAGAGCAATGGATGGCGTGGTAGAGGGAATTCAGCATAAAAACAAGGACATATGCGGAGTACAGTTTCATCCAGAGTGGATGTATGAAAAATATCCTATCTTTCTTAAGATATTTGAAGAATTTGTAAAAATTGTAAAAAGAGGGTAGTTGGAGATAGATTTTTAATGAACTGTGCAGGATATATATCATGAAGTATGTAAGAACAGGCATAGAGATCCTGGATAAACTTCTTCCAGATGGTATTCCAAGAGATAATTTTATAGGATTTTTTGGAGAAGGAGGTACGGGAAAATCTGTGATTCTGTATGAGATACTGTACAGGAGATTGGAGATGGGAGAACCTGGAATATTTGTATGTTTTGAGGATGTACCGAGATCCATAGTCGAACATATGAGAAATTTTAAATGGGATCTTCTGAAATTCAAAAATTTTAGATTTTTAGACTGTTACTCATTCAGAATGGAGAATCGCATCTCTTCAGAGTATATAAAAATACTCAGCCGCCCTTCAGATCTCGATGCTTTAACTGAAGCTCTTTTTGATACGATGGATGAGCTCAGTATGGATGGGAAGGGAATCGTTGTCTTTGATTCATTGACAGAGCTGATGACCATAGCCAATGTTCCGGAACTTGTGGACACGATCAAGGACTGGAGGGCAAGGGGACCCAATGAGAGAAATGTGAATTTTATCTCCTCTGTGCATTATGGATTGAAGGTATTTGAGAATATTGTGGATACATTTGATTATATAATGGATGGATTGATAGATCTCAGATACAATCCGGAGGCAATGAAAAAGGGATTTCTGCTGAAGGAACTGAGGGTGAGAAAGATGAAGGGAACATTTCATCTGACGAACTGGGTGCCCTTCGAAATAACAAAAGAGGGAATGAGAGAACTGAAAACTGAGAAAAAGAAATAGGATATTACTGAATAAAGTCTTTGTATTCTGTACTTCCATAATGGAAGATGAAGATCACCGAAAACCTTATATTGATCTCTGCGGGAAAAAATGATAAGCGGCTGTAGTGTAGTGGCTAGCACATGAGCCTGCCACGCTCATAACTCGGGTTCGAATCCCGACAGCCGCACTTTTTTGCTCTCAGGATCGATCAGGGA
>JAGGSA010000039.1 GCA_021159325.1 Methanomicrobia archaeon
GAATATATCACTGAAGGTGGGTGAAACAACAACATTCTATGCGAGAGGGTATGATGCCTCAGGATTGTTAGTGGGAGACGTCACTGTGAACTGGAGCTCCACGGGAACAATAGATCCTGTCAATGAACAGGGATCATCCCTTACCTTTATTCCATCCACAGAAGGAGAGGGCAAGATCACTGCAATTACACTGGATGGCAATTTCTCAGATGATACGGGAACAATAACGGTATACAGCAATATATACGAAATACGAATAGTGGAGGATCCCAACAGTGATGAATCTGTTGGTGATATAACAATGACAACAGCAGACACACTCACACTATATGCTAAAGGGTATGATGCTCAGGGGAATTTTATAGGTTATGTAAAATGTGACTGGAGTATCTCCTCAGGAAATCTGGATCCTCTCACCAATCCAACAAACAATACCACCTCTGTAACATTTGAGCCTGTGACTGCACATACAAGTGGAGTAATAAAAGCGTCAAAGGGGTCTTATCAGAAGTTTACAGGCACAATAACGGTAGATCATAATCCCAATGTCAATGCCATAGAAATCTATGATAAGAATAGCAGAATATCGGATACATGGACTACCAAAAAGAATAAGACATATGATCTCTATGCAAGAGGCGTGAATACATCTGATCGTGATAATCCCTTGGAGTATGTCTATGTGACATGGAGCATAAGTGGAAGTATAGGAACTCTGAGTCCAACAGAGGGATCACATACTGTCTATGAGACAGGAAACAATGCAGGAAACAGTGGGAGCATAACAATTCAGTGCAGTCATTATTCAGATACAGTAAACGTGAATATACAATCTTCATGCCCATTCTTTTATTCCTATGAGAATGGCTGGCATTATGAACATGAGTCCTATCCCTTTGCAATAGCAAAATCCTTGGAATACACTTCTTATGAGCTTTTAGATTACAGTTCAAAGATCTTTAAACTCACTGAAGAGAGAGATGAGATCTCCTATACAAATCAGATATACCTTATAGAAGTTGGAGAAAATGTATATCCAGACATTTATGGGAATTTACACAGAATAAATGAAAAAATACTACCCTCTTCTGCGTATTCAGACGGCAAAAACGTTCTGGATAAAATAATCAAAAAAGATCACAATTACTGGATACAGGGTTCAGATCCAGATTTCAGCGACTTTCTCATTTTAAAGTTCAATACAACTAAAAAGGGAAAAGCAAAGCTGTTTTTGACCATAAGAGAGGGAGAAAGGAGTGTGTATATCTTAAAATGTATACATGAGTATATGGGAATCAACAATATGGGAAGATTTTATGAGTTTGTTGAGGATAATCCCATATTCAGACCATTGTTCAAACAGACTGTAAGAAGAGAGTTCTTTATACATATAGATGTATGGGATGGAAGGAGATGGGTGAAACAGGGAGAGTTCGGAGTTGGGAGAGAAGGATTTATAGATGTTGTGATCCCCATAGAGATCTACACAGAAGATCCTAAAATCAGGATCTCTACAGGCTCAGGAGCCTATGAGATAGATTATGCCTTTATAGACACTACAGATGATGAAAATATAGATTACAGGATTTTATATCCGTCATCTGCCACGTTAGGAGGAAAAGATGTTCTCTCTCTGATACTGAGAGATGATGACAGGTATCTGAGAATGATCACAGGAGATTCATTGAAACTCACATTTGAGACGAGAGAGGGATACAGGTATATTGTGGCTATAAAGGGATATTATCATCCTTTCTTTGGAGATACATATGTAAGTGAAAAGGATTTCCTTCTGAGAATCATAGATTTTCTCAGGGGGATAACAGAGAAAGGATACGTAGGAAGAAAGTTTGAGGGGTGAAAATGAATTCCAAAGGAGCTGGTATACCTGACAATCTCATTGCGTTTTTGATCTTTTCAGTTGCATTCATATACATGGCTTCCTCCATCTCAAGCTATATCTCCCCTTATCTGGAGAGGGAGGAGTACGGCAATATAGTCTTGGAGGGATATACAGCGCTTGAGAAGATAATAAGTGATCCAAGCTGTGGTATAGTTGTGAGAGACCATGTCCTGAATTATGATAATCTCGTGGAGTTTAAAGCCAATCCTGATTCCTATGAGGAACTGAAAAAAGCTTTAAATCTTAAAAATGATTTTGTTATTGAGGTGGCCTCGAGTCTCCAGACAGTGGATACCCTTGGCATTGTTGATACCAACGATACAGATCCAAACAATCCCAACAGGATAATCCTTCCCATAGGTCCATATAATCATCAGTATGTTGTTGATGACCATGTTCATTACAACCTTGAAACACTCACCATAGGAAATGAGGATTATGAGATTCTTGTTGTCCCCCATGTGTATGAAGATGGAAGCACGGAGGATGAGAAGGGTAACAGATACTATGATAGAATTTACATCGATACAAACAAAAACAGGAATTTTCAGGATGAGGTAGATCGGGGGTTTTATGGATATGAGGATGGAACTCCGATAAGTGGCTTTGTCACAGGAGATATATTTCAGATAACACAGGCTCCGACAACTATTGAGGGACTGAGGGTGGTGAGTATAGATCCTGAGGGATATAAAGTTTATTTCTTAAACAGGAAAGCTGTTGATATATGGATCGGTGATCCATCAATGATGAAGTACTTTCCTGAGGAGAAAGAGGAACTTCCCACAGGAGGTAGTGCGATCGCTGTCTTTACGAGACTGGTGGTGATGGAGGAAAATGGAGAGTTAATAGAGAAAAGACTGATATTTACAATAAGGGATTGATCATGAATAAAAAAGGATTTATGAGAACACTGGAGGCTTTTATATCTGCAACGATAATGTTAGTGGCAATAAGCTTCATGATGTCAGAGGAAAAGATAAGTTATACAGGGGCACCAACTTCTGAGATAATAGAAGGAAAAAACTATCTGTACGATGTTCTCGCTGTTATGGAGAACTCAGAGATCCATGGGGAGGGAAAACTCTCCTACTATATCTCCAACAGAGATCCTTACAGTCTCCAGAGGGATCTTGAAAACTATATAACAAAGGACTATACTTATGAGATGGATGTTTACAAGATAGAAAGCATAGTCGTGGATACGAGTAATACGGCTGTGGATTATGATACGGACAACAATGGGAAACTTGATGGCACCCTGACAAATGGATATGTAATAGATACTCCCAATCATGGTCCTTCGGATATGAATAATAACAATGTCTGGCATTATGCTGAGTTTGATCTTCTCTTTCCGATAAATATGCTGGTTGTTGATCATGACCCAAATCCAGGATACGATATGATCTATCTGAATCTTGAGAATGATCTTGACTACACAAATACTATCAACTTCAGCAGCGGTGAATATTCATGGAGCTTAACGAGCAGAGTTGGGTTAGAGGTGGGTGATACTTTCACCATAAAAAAAGAAGTTGCAAACGAGTATACTATAAATTATAAGTATATTGTAAACAGTATCTCGCCCGATGGAAATAGCGTGGCGTTTTCCCTTATGGAGGCTGATATGACAGTGTACAAAGATCTTTCTCCTCCTGGATATGAGATTGAGATATTTGGATGGAATGTAAGGTTTTCCTATGTGGATAATTCCCTTACTGTAGAATTAAATGATAATGGAAACTACAGGGTTCTTGATCAGGGATTGAGAAAGGGAGATTTTCTGAATGTCAACAGCTATACAGGATACATAGATCTTGTGAGATCTGATTATCTCTCCATAGAGTTCTACGGATACAAACAGCAGATCATGGAGCTGAGGAGAGGAGGGAAAGTTTATACTGCTGTCTCTGCAAGAAGAATAATAAGTGTCAAGGAAGGAAACGATCTGAATATATATTATATTTATCTTGTAAGAGGGAGGGGAGAAGTTGAATAAAAAAGCACAGTTCTATTTAATTCTCACAGCATTTATTGTGAGTGCCTTTCTGGTGGTCTCCTCAAGTTTGGTATCATATAAACAGAGTACTCAGAGGAATATAGAGGTACCCTTCTCAGATCTTCCAAAGGTGACAGCCTCTGTGGAAACATCTGTCAGAAATAATTTTAATTTAGCTCTTGAGACAGTTCAGAGGACCGGAAATATAAATTATCTGACAAATGCTATTTCAAATCTTGTTTCAGGACAGTATCTCATACAGGAGGGAGAACTCGGATATTTTATGGATAACTTTGATCTTGGCATATATAATATCTCAGATCTCACAATTTTAGGACCTTCAGGATTTGAGGTGGGTCTTCCTGAAGCCAAGATTTTAAAAACTAATGATCTTGGAGGTGGAAGGTACTCCATTGAGGCAAAGCCCGGAGTGGGGAATCTTTTAGTGCAACTACATCCTGATGATGGATCTCCTTATGTGTATATTGTGGATGAAAATGAAAACAATGCCTACGATAACGGAGAAAAAATAATATACCTCACATATAACTACACATCTTCAATGAGGGTAACTGTGGATGATAATACCTACATTCTTGGAGAAACTGCAAGAATATATGCTGATGAGAATAATGAGATAAATTTCAGGCTCAGCAATATGAAGCAGGATCATATCTTCAAACTTGCATATCCAAACCTCACCTATGAAACAGATACATATAAAGAGGGAGATGTTATACCTGTAAAGGAGAATGGGGTGATCCTTGGTCTGATAATGGTGGGAAAGATAGATAGAGAGAACAGATACCTCGATTATATACTCCTGAATGTACAGAAGAAGATCTCAGGACAGGAAAAAAGAAAAGTTACCTTCGATCCTTATCCTGAAAAAGGATTGAAGGATAATGAGATCTACTGCAATGTATATCCTGAAACAGTTGAAAAGGGAAATAAAGTTGTAATCACCTCCATAGTACACAATAATCTTTCTACAGAGATCTCTGACGAGGATTTAGCGTGCGATAACAGAAAGAACACTTCCTTTGAAGAGAGTTTCACAGAGATTGAGCCTTTTGGATTCTTTATTTCAGAGCCTTTCATTGAAAAGAGTCATGAACCATTAACAGTTCCTGGTGCCCCAGGTACTGTGTCCATAGAGATGGGGTACTCTGATACAGCTTTTTCACTGAGTGTTATTAACACTCCCAGAAGAGCCTTGAGGATAACGGGATACAACGAGAGTATAGAACTGCCAGAAGGAGCTTCTGCGGAGATTCTTGGAACGTATATAAAGGTACTGGGCATTGATCCCGATGGAGAAGGAAACTATACCGTTGAGATGATCCTGAAAAATCCATATCAGATATGGCCTTCTGATTTTGAGAGTAGTAATTTTGATATCATAGATTACAACGATCTTCCAGGATTGAGAGGAGTCTATACAGTGAATGTGCAGAGTAATAAGCTTTTTTTTGGGGACCTCAGCGATGTTGTTGGGAAATGCTACCAATTCAATGATACAACATATAATTACAAATATGTTGATCTCAATGGAGACACTGAGTATGATTACAATGAAACTATCATTTTAGATTCAGATAATAGCGGTACATATAACGCAGGAGATACAGTAAAAAAAGGAATTCCTCCTGCAGAGGGAACTTCCTTAACTTCTTTTGCAGATGATATGTATTATGTAAGTGATGTGGCATATGTATATGAAGAAGGAGATGTTATTTTTAAAGATGTGGGGTCTAATGGATATGATACCAACGATCTCGTGATCCCAACATTCCAGGCAGGAGATTTCTTTGTCCTTGAGAATTATCTCTGTTTCATAGAGTCGTACGATACAGATGGATTCTTCAGGATTGTACCGGTATATACGAAAGGAGAACAGGAAAATTTTGTCCCTGATAGTTATAAAGTTTTCAATGGATTCGATTCCAATTACAATCTGACAGCATCAAAGCTCGTGGAGTTTAAGTATGAAAACAAAGGATGGAACTTCCATGATGTTGGCGTTGTGAACAATGTTTATTTCAACTCCTACAGTACCGTCTATGACTCATCCTCTGCAGTGGACGACGGTCTTGTTTATGCGTTCTTCAATGGAGACACCACAGCGATAAATGAGAAGGAGTTTTATTATTTCAAACACAATATCTCTTATAATATCCAGGGATTTGATGTAAAAGCGGTGATATCTCCTTCCGATGGATCACATCCTGATCAGTTCAATATAGAAATAACAGGATATCCAGGGTCAACTCCCTTTACCACATCCAGTATAAGAGAAGGAGACACATTTTTCATTGCGGGACAGGGGTATAAAGTTATGGCGATATATATAGACTCCGGGAATAATAATAACAGCAGCATTTTCTTTACCCCTGTGCATTCCTACCAGTTCAATGTTATAAATAATCTGTACAAGAAAAAAATTTTTGAGAATGATCCGATATCATCAGATGATCTTAAAATCCAGAGATTCACATCTTTCCTGGATGTTTATAAGTTTTATCCAGAAAAGGAAGGGACATATACATTTTTCATAAAATATTATTACTGGGCGGATCTTAACAATGATGGTATTATCGATGAAACTGAAATTTTTATTGTTACAGAAGAGAAGAGCTTCATCGTTACTTGAGTTTGCTTATCCTTGTTATATCCTTCAGAAGTTTTTCCCTTTCCTTCTCCACCTTTTTTGCCTGTCTTTCTTTTTCTCCTATTTTGATTAGATATGTACCCAGCAAGATAAGAGCTATTGCTGATGTTGTAAATAAGAACATGGAATATCCAGTATTCTGTTTCTTGAGAAAATCTGAAAATGTTTGTAACCCCAGGATCATCAAAAATACATAACAAAGTACTCCTACTACAGATTTTGCGGATACCATTAAATCACAACTAATTCACTATCTTATATTTTAAAAACTTTGTTGTATTAACTCTTTCTCAGTTAATAAGTTCCTGTGAGAATTTTATAAAACGTTCAAGAGAGGCAATGAAACACAGTAACAAAAAATTTAAAAGGAGAGACCCCCATATAGGAGATGGTGTAAAAATGTACATGACAGGAATCTCTTCAAACTCTATAATGGAAAAGCTACCGTATGACAGAATAGAGGTAGAATACAGAGAGTTTCCAGATGGAGAGATGTATATAAGATTTGATGAGAAAATAAAAAAAGTGGAAGATATTCTTATAGTTCAGTCTCTGTATTATCCCCAGGATAAGCATCTAATGCAGCTGTTCTTCATGCTTGATGCATGTAAGGAACTGGATATAAATGTTCATCTTTTTGTTCCATACTTAGCTTATGCCAGACAGGATAAAAGATTTAGGGAGTATGAGTGTGTTTCGTCAGGGACCGTACTGAAAATTCTCAATTCCTTTGACTTAAAGAGTTTTTATACTGTGGATGTTCATGAAGAAAAGCTTTTAAAACATATAAAGGCAGAATCAAAGAACTTGACTGCAACATCTATAATAGGGAAATATCTTAAAAAAGAGGATCTGAAGGATCCCGTTATAATTTCGCCTGACAAAGGTGCCGTGGATATAGCAAAGAGAGTGGCTGAGATTCTGGACTGCGAGTATGATTATCTGGAAAAAAAGAGGATCTCTGGAGATAAGGTGGAAACAAGACCAAAGAACATAGATACAAAGGGAAGAGATGTGGTCATTGTGGATGATATGATATCCACAGGAGGAACAATGGCAAATGCATGTTCCATCCTGAAAAAAGAGGGAACGAGGAAGGTACTTGCCGGGGCGACACACCTCCTGATGGTGGGAGATGCAGAGGAGAAACTCAAAAGAGCAGGCATAGACAAGATCTTTGGCACAGACTCTATACCTCATAAATATTCACATATAAGTGTTGCACCTCTTATAGAGGGGGAGCTGAAGATCCTGTTATGAAAGAGAAGTTAGTTCCTCTGAAAGATCATCGATTTGAGTGTCAGATGTGTGGAGAATGCTGCAGAAACAGATGGGTACCTTTAACATTGGGAGATGTGCTGAGACTTGGAGAGATAAAACCTATTGAAGAATTTCTTTTGATCTGGAACGGAAAAAAATTAGTTATTGATAGAAGAAAATGGGATAATGGGTGTATCTTTTTAGAAGACAACAGATGTGAGATACATGGGATAAAACCTCTCATATGCAGATTATATCCCATTGCGCTCTCTGAGTTTCCGATTCTGGAAGAGAATATTCCATACTATCTCAAGAATGGTAAAAAAGTATATCTCTATATTGATGAAAACTGCAAAGGCGTTGGAAAAGGTAAAAAAATAGATATTGAAAAACTTCTGAAACTCTGTGAGACTGTTCTACAGGAGATTAAAGAAACATCCATAGAAAAACTTATGGATATAGTTTAATGCCCCCGCCGGGATTCGAACCCGGGTTTGCGGCTCCGCAGGCCGCTGTCATATCCACTAAACTACGGGGGCTTTTCCCTCATCTTCTTCTCCAGATTCCATACTCTTTTCGTCAGATCTCTGAGCCAGAAAAGTATTATGAGGATCAGAGCCAGATACACGTATTCGTCTCCTTCCATAATATAACTCCGAACTGATCTTATTTAAACATGATGATTCACTCTGCAATCTCAGCATCTCCCCTTGTCCTTTTCAGAAGATCATTTATGAAACTTTCCTTATCTCTTTTCCTGATCGATACTTTAAAAAAAGCTCTTTTTTCCAGCTTTTTATCAAGAATTCTACATTTGGATCTGTAGAGCGTGCTGTTGACCATCTGAAGAAAACTGTAATCCACAGAAAATGATATGATCTCCTCATAAAACTTTTCCACGATACCTGAAGCATCTATTCCCTTCAATGTAGCCTCTCTGTAGGCTCTTATCAATCCTCCAACTCCGAGTTTTATCCCTCCAAAGTATCTGGTAACGACAATAACAAGATTTTTCAGATTTTTTTTAAGAATCACATCCAGAATCTGTTTTCCCGCTGTGTTTAACGGTTCTCCATCGTCTGATGAGCTGAATCTATCGTTCACGACATAGGCATAGGGATTATGAGATGCATCCTTAAACTCTCTTCTTATACTTTCTATGTATGCTTTCGCCTCTTCCTCATTCTCTATGGGTCTTATAGAGGCTATGAACTTTGATTTTTTTATCTTTATTGCAACTCTTGCTTGTTTCTCCACTGTGAGGTATGAGTCCATACAGAGTGTTGGGATGAAGTTTAATATATCTTCTCAATGTATCTCCTTGAACTTCTTCACAATCTCATTTGCAACATCGAGAGTGGAGGATTTTCCACCCATATCATATGTTCTCACCTTCCCCTCCTTTATCACAAGGGCTACAGCATCTTCAAGTTTTTTTGCAAGTTCGATCTCTCCGAGCCAGTCAAGCATCATCTTCGCTGCCAGGATCGCTGCCATTGGATTCACAACATACTTTCCAGCATATTTCGGTGCGGATCCATGTGTGGGTTCAAATACTGCAAACTTATCCCCTATATTTCCTGAACAGGCAAATCCCAGACCACCAATCAGCTGAGCAGCTTCATCTGAGATTATATCTCCAAACATATTTGAGGAAACGAGGACACTGTAATCCTGAGGATTTTTGATAAGCCACATCGCCATCGCATCCACATTTGTTTCCCACAGTTCTATATCGGGATAATCCTTTGCTATCTCTCTCGCCTCTCTCACCATCAATCCAGATGTTTCTCTTATCACATTTGGTTTTTCAACGACTGTGACGGATTTTCTGTTAAATTTATCAGCATACTCAAAAGCCTTTTTGAGAATTCTTCTGCATCCCTTTCTTGTGAATATTCTTGTGGATATAGCCATATCCTCTAAGGGGACATTTTTAAACCTCTCCATCTTTGGATGCGTCTCCATCAGAGCATTAAAAACCCTCTCAGGAACAGGATGATACTCTATACCAGAGTACAACCCTTCTGTGTTCTCTCTGAAGATAACAAGATCTATATCGTCCCTGTAGTTCAATGGATTTCCGGGGTATGCTTTGCATGGTCTCATATTCACATACAGATCGAAGAGCTGTCTCAGCTTCACTATGGGTGAGAAGTACTGAATTCCCTCTTTTCTGAGTTCGGGATTCAGCTCTTTCTGAGCCTCTTCCTTCGGTTTTGATGTTATGGCTCCGAAGTATGCACAATCACACTTTCTCAGAAGCTCTATTGTTCTATCTGGAAGCGGATTTCCCTCGGATTTCCAGAACTTCCATCCTATATCTCCATGTATAAGCTCTGCATTGAACTCGATCCCGTCAAGCACGATCTTTACAGCATCTGTGACATCCTTACCTATGCCGTCTCCAGGCAACCAGGCTATTTTATACATTTTTTATCACCTTTTTTGTATACTCTAAAAGACCTCCACTATCTATAATCTCCATTATAAAACTGCTGAAAGGCACAAAACTGAACTCCTTATTATTCACAGAGATCTTTCCCTTCAGAACATCTATACTTACAGTATCTCCTGAGTTTATATAATCAGATGCTTCCTTACATATCACAGGTATCAATCCATTGTTTATGCAGTTTCTGTAATATATCCTTGCAAA
The DNA here is from genome assembly GCA_021159325.1 of Methanomicrobia archaeon. GTDB lineage: Archaea > Methanobacteriota_B > Thermococci > Methanofastidiosales > B48-G16 > B48-G16. Next base: position 10,496 of record JAGGSA010000039.1, read on the forward strand.
GGATTTTGCTATTATAGCCGATACGCCTGCATACTTCAGAGATGTAACTGCCTGTTCTCTTGATGATCCACAACCAAAGTTTTTACCTGCGACGATTATATCTCCCTTTTCAACATTTTTTACAAAATCTGGATCTAAATCTTCCAGTGCATGTTTTGCCATCTCCTCCGGATCCATTATTGTATAGACATACTTCCCTGGATATATAACGTCTGTGTTTATGTTATCTCCATATTTGAAGGCTTTACCTTTTATCATGATAACAGTATCATTGTTTTCCTTTTATTTTTTACTGTTATAGCTCCTTCCATCTCGTCACCTTCGTTGCTATAACAATGAACACCGCCGACAGTATACCCATGATCAGAAATGATAGGGATGCTCCCGATGGATTGTCCATTATCATGATACTCCTGAGACCGTCATGGAAGTAGTAGAGAGGAAGAAACTTTGCTATCGTCTGGAGATATCCGGGCATCATTTCAATAGGCCAGAAAGCACCTGACAAAAACATCATGGGAAATGCTATGGCATTACCTGCTCCCGATGCAGCCTCCACATCCTTTATCACACCACCGAGTATCATCCCTATGCTGGAAAACGTGACAGCTCCCATGAATATGAGTAAGATCGCATAGATGTTTGGGAGTGCATGAACATCAAAGATGATCCATCCAAATATCACCATTACAGCTGTGAGCATAAACGCAAGCGTTGTCTGCTGGAGTATATTACTGAGTATCCAGGAACTCTTGGAGAGTGGAGTTGCCGCCAGCCTTTTTACAGTTCCATTTCTTCTCAGTTCAGATATTGTTGCCGTTGCTCCAATAACTCCATTTGTCATTATAAAAGCTGCTATATATCCCGGGAGATAATAATCTCCAGGGGTCATATTTTTCTCAGCGAGAGGTTCTGCTGTGATGGTCATTGCCTGTTCCTCAACACCTATGAGCCTGTTATTAAATGCGTTGATAACACTCTCAATTATGCCCTCCACAGCCATAGCGGACATATCGTTTTCCTCTGCCAGGAATATTAACTCAACGCTTTCAGAGGCTGGAAGATTTTCCATAAGCTGGGTGAGTTTTTCTTTTCCCTCCCTCATGGCTTTCAGGTCATCTGGATTCATACTTCCAGAATACTTCTCAAAATCTGAGAAGGTACTGAGAATCACGTTTAATCTTATTGTCATACTTTTTTCATATAGTTTCTTTTCAAATCCCTTTGGGATCTTCAGTATTCTGTAGTTGTACTCAAAAGATGGATTTTCCTTTACATAGGTATTGATATCGATCTCAGGATCGAGTTTTCTTATCTCAAAAATGTTCGTTGATTCTAAAGCGTTTATGAAAGCTTCAGAGAGTTCAGTCTGTTTTCCATCTTCAAGATCAAAGTTCTGAATAAAGAGCGTATATTTTTGAGTTCCTGTTCCACCGAATATTGTCCCGAAGAGCAGCAAAAGCATCAGAGGAAATAAGAACGAGAAGAAAATACCTGTTTTTGTTCTCAGCCATCCCTTTATAAGTGCTGTAAATACCGGTATAATACTTCTCATATTAACTCACCCCTGTCATCAACTCTTCCACCTGTCAGCTGCGAGAAAACATCATCCATGCCTCCTTCTGTTATCTCTATTTTATATCCATCACTTAACTGATAAAGCTGTGCCAGGGCTTTGCTTGCTTCTTCTCTCGTTTTAAACTTACCTATCACAGTATTCTTCTCATGCAAGACTTTTTCTGTAAAGCTCTTTAACATTTTTTCTGCTTTTTCTATGTTTCTTCCTTCTACACTCACTTTTATTCCTCCTCCATACTTTGAGATGAGGTTACGGATCTTATCTGTAGCTATGAGCTTTCCCTTTACCATCACTCCTGCTCTATCACAGAGCCGCTCCACTTCCTCCATATAGTGGGATGTGAGAAATACAGTCTTACCCATTTTTTTGAGTGTTCTTATCACTTCCCATGTTTCCTTTCTTGCCTGTGGGTCTAAACCTGTTGTGGGCTCATCAAGAAATAACAGCTCGGGGTCACTGGCCAAAGCCATGCATATGCCGACACGTCTCTGCATACCTCCTGAGAGTTTATGGAACTGTCTGTTCTTAGCCTCCCATACTCCGAGTTCCCTGAGTATATTCTCAATATCTGGTTTTACTCCATATATCTTTGCTATAAGCTCCACATTTTCCTTTACAGTAAGACGTTCAAAAGCATTGAACTCCTGAGGCATTACCCCTATCCTCTTTTTTATCTCTTTTTCATCTTTTCTCACATCAAATCCAAGTACCTTTGCATCCCCTTCAGTGGGATTTCTCAGACATTCCAGTATCTCCACAGTAGTTGTCTTTCCTGCCCCGTTGGGTCCCACAAGCGAGAATATTTCACCCTGATAAACATCAAAGGATATTTTATCTACCGCTGTGACGTCCTTATAAACCTTTACGAGATCCTGAACTTCTATAACTTTCTCTGACATATCCTTTCCTCCTTTTTATCAGTGGAATAATTTTATTTAATACATTTCTTTTAAAAATTTTTCTGAAGATATGATAAGATCACCAAGAAAAAGGCTTACTTATACATGAAAACAATAAGTTTATTTTCAGTGTCTAATTATGAGTTAAAGGTTTTCTCTCTTCCTGAGAAGATATATAAAGATAGGATTTCTTATATAACATATGAAGAAAATAATAATCCTGCTCCTCGTACTTGGCCTCTTCATGGGTAATGTGAGGGCTACATGGGTGAAGGTATGGCTGGAAGAGGGCGATTGTGGAGAAGCAACATTTTACTCGGGTGACACTGTCTATTTCTATTTAAGGGCGGAGAGGGATTGTAATGCAACTATAATACTGGAAACTCCATGGAAAGTTAAAGTCCTGAAGGAAAAAATGGAGTTGAAGGCGTGCGGAACTTACAGATCATACTTTGATATAGGTACTGGAATAACAAGGTCAGACTGGTGGAGAATAGTTGTGGAGGTAAAAGATGGGTCAGGAAATGTGGCAAAGGCTGAATGTTCCTTCTATGTCCCAATAAAGAAACCCACTCCTCCGCCATCTACACCGTCCACCACTCTCCCTCCTACTACCACACCTCTCCCCACAACACCTCCTACAACAATACCACAATCCACTACACCACCTTCTACCACACCATCTCCTACTACCACAACACCTCCTACTACTACACCCGCTTCCACAGTGCCTGAGTCCCCCAAAGTACCTGTTTTTTCTCCTCCCCCCAAAAACTATGCACCCATTTTTTATGCAGGAGTTCTGGCAGCTATAGTGATAAGTGTCATGATGTACCTTCTTATAACTAAGAGGCCGTAGAGAAGTACCTCTTAAAGAGTTCAAATGGAATATCGTCCCTGTAATAATAGAGACAGATATTGGGGACACCTCCCTTGAAGATGCTGAAAAATGCCTTATTTATTTCAGAATCCGGTAAAATATTGTATGTATCGAATTTGCATATTTGAATCTTCATTATAGCTTTGTCTCCAAGTATCTTCCTGGCTCTGGAACTTATATCTTCTAAATACCTCAGAGATTCCTCTATACTAAAATCGTTTTCCTCTGCTATCTGTCTGTGATAGGACATTATTGCAAAATAATCGAAATATTCTTTTGCACCCACAATGTCCTGGGAAAACCATTCTATACCATCATTTACATCTATAACTGAATCATAGTATGTATCAAGAACAAACTTCAGGTTTGGATTCACTTTTTTTGATTCTTCTATTATTCTTTTTGCAAGATTCAATAATTTCTGGGATTTCCATATACTCCATTGTGGATTTTCAGGATCTATATTTTTTCCAAACTCTTTTTTATACTCTTCTTCTGCCCATTTACTGAAATCTTCATTCTCTGCGAGATAGAGATCATCCTGAAACATTATTCCCTCAATCTCATAGGAGGCTAAATCCCGGTAGAGAGAAATGAGATAGTCCTGAAACTCAGGAACAAAGGGAGAGACTCTCTCATACCAGTTTGTGTTTGGATTATGTTCGTTATCCAGAACAGCCCAGTCTTCATGTTCTTTAAGTACCCACGGCATATTTAAAGTTGTCATCCATGCATATACATCTATATTCCTTTTTTTGGCTTCTCTGATAACTTCTTTTAAAAGATCCTTTATTACTGGAGCTTTATCTGTTCTGAAATAGACTCCTCCCCCATCATAGTCAAAGACTCTCAGGAATATGGTATTCACCCCCATTTCCTTCATTTTATCCAGATCCTTTATATCAAAATCATCCAGTTCTATCTGTACAGCCTTTATATTTTCAAAATATCTTAAAATTCTATTTTTGAACTTTTCTGCTGCAATTTTTGTGTTTTCTCTATCATTTCCGGCAACTACAACTAGTTTTTGATTATTCTTCTTTTTACAGAATATGTTTTTATATCCCTCTTTCTCAAGATTTTTCTTCTCTTCACTGTTTAAAATATTTTCAGTTATTTTTCCTGTTTTTTCAGCTTTGTGACCACCAAATATGATAATATTCTCAGATTTCCTGTCAATATCACTTTTAATATAAGTTTTAATCCCATTTTCTTCCAGAAACTTAGATAAATACTCTGCAGAGGGATAATCATACTCATATGATATTATATCAACCGATTTTCTGTCAGAGTTCCCGAGCGGATCTGGATTGTTCGT
>JAGGSA010000019.1 GCA_021159325.1 Methanomicrobia archaeon
CTTTATTACTATTGGAAACATTTACATAGAGACATTTTATAATACAGAAAATTCCAGAATAATTGACTTCAAAGAAAGAATTAGAGGAGATTGTTTAAATATTGCCATAAATGGCAGCATATTAAAGGCAAAAACAGGAATTGTGGCGTCAGTCGGCAGAGATGCGTATGGTATCACAGAACTGCTGGAGAAATACAGCATAGATTACTCCAATCTTATCCTCTCAAAGGAAAAAACAGGGAGAATTATCAAAGTGAATAAGGAGTATATATTCGAAGGTGCAAATAAATTCCTGAGTTTTGAGCCAGAAGTACTGAAAAAAACAAGAATAATTCATGTATGTGACAATGTTTCTATTGCAAAAAAAATCATGATGATGGAGAGGAACTGTATTCTCAGCACATCCTTGGAAACAGAGGCAGATATAATCTTTTCTGCGAAAGAGGGTCCAGGAACAAGAATAGTTCTGGGGGAGAAAATAAAGTTTGGAGATAAAGTTTATGACGCAGATTTCAGAAAAAAAGGTAAATCTGTATTCATAGCAGCATTTCTAACGAGATACTCAAAAACTCAGAACTTTGATTCTTCGATAAGATACGGGATCTCTGCAATGAAAGCATCCAAAAATGAGATTCTCGGTGATAGTAATGGATAAAAACATTATCGAAACGGGGAAAAAAATAAAAAATATGGAGATACGAGGGGCAGCGAAGATAGGAAGGGAAACGGCAAGAGCAATAAAACTTTTCTGTGAAAATTTTTCAGGATCTAAAAAAGATTTTATAAAAAATCTCAAGGAAAATGCCAGATTTCTGGTGAACACAAGACCAACTGCGGTGTCTCTTTCCAATTCTCTCAGATATATAATGAGAGATATGGATACAGAGATGGATCTGGAAGATCTGAGAGAAAACCTCATAAAAAGATCTGAAAAATTTATAGAACTTTCTCTATCTGCGATAAAGAAGATAGGTGAGATCGGAGCAAATAGGATAAGAGATGGGGATAGAATAATGACTCATTGTAATAGTAGCTGTGCATTGTCTGTGATCAAAACAGCTTTCAGGAAGGGGAAAGATTTTGAGGTCTTTGCAAGGGAGACAAGACCAAGATATCAGGGATTATTGACAGCAGAGGAACTCTGTAAGGAGGGTATAAAAACGAATCTGATAGTGGATAGTGCCGCAAGATATTTTATGGCTGATATGGATCTTGTGATCATTGGAGCAGACGCAGTGGCTGCAAATGGAGCTGTCGTGAACAAGATAGGAACTTCAGAACTTGCTTTAATAGCGAAAGAGGCAAGAGTGGATGTGATTGTGGCTGCAGAGACATATAAGTTTCATCCTGAAACAATTGCGGGAAAACTCATAGAGATAGAGGAAAGAGACTGGAGAGAGGTGATATCGGAGGAAAAAAAGAGAGAAATAGGTGATATAAAAGTGAGAAATCCAGCTTTTGACGTAACACCACCCGAATTTATAGATCTGATCGTGACTGAGAAGGGAATCATATCTCCTCAAGCTGCAATAATGATCCTGAAAACAGAATACGGCTGGGATCTTGATAAAAAGGATTTCTGGGAAGTTTGATTCATAACCACAATATTAAAAAATATAGAGGGGTAAAAAATATAAACATAAAAAAATTAAAGGAAACAAGGTGATAAGATGAATAAGATAGCATGGATTTTAATCGGGATCTTTCTGGTACTTGTAGGCATATACACCATTATCCCACAGGGATTGAACTGGTGGAAAGAACTGGTAAATGTTTTTAAGGGTGTCATAGGCGTTCTCCTGATAGGCATTGGTATCTTCTGTTTCTTTATTGCAAAGATGGAATGAAATGACCTATCATTCTTTGTTTTTTTTGTTTTGTAGAGATAAATATATGTTAATACAATTATACGGACAGAAAGTTTTTAATATACAGACTGTTAAAATATATCTGTCTTTAATGCATATGATACGTTTGAAGTGATAGAAATGTTTCGGTGCGAGTGGTCTGATCCTGTGTTAGTACGAGAACTGATAGAGGGAGTCTCCGATCTTGTGGATACGGCCTCTTTTCATGTTGACGGAGAAAAAATAAGAATGGAGGCATCGGATCCATCTATAATATGTAAAATAGAAATTGAAGCTGATAAAAGATCATTTTCAATTTATGAAATTGATTCAGAAATAGATTTTTATCTTGATATAAATCTCATGAAAAAGATATGCAGAAGGCTCAGATCCGGAGATAAAATAAGTATAAATGTTGAGAACAATTACCTTGAGTTCACAATTCACAATTTTGTTGAGAGATACTTCAGAGTCCCACTGCTTGAGTTTGGAGATCCTCTTCCACAGATCAATATGGAGGCTTCCACTTTTTTAAGGATAAAAGCAGAGGTTTTTACAGACCTTATAAAGGATATAGCAGTGATAGGTAGTTCTCTGATAATCAAAGCCACGGAGGATGAAATAATATTTTTTTCAGAGGAGGAAGGTGTCAGAAGCTCAATAACAATATCAAAAGACAATGGAGCCATAGAAGAGTTCAGAGTTGATAAGGAGTGTATAAGCAAGTTCAATTTAAGTTATATACTGAGTTTTTTAAAAACTGTTTCCTCTGCGGAGTTCATAGAGATCTTTTTTGGCAATAAAGACACGCCTCTGAAACTTGAGTGCTCCAATGAGACCGGGATGATCAGATTTTATCTTGCTCCCATGGAGATATAAATGTTTGAGAAGAAAAAGAGGGAGGTGATGGATAAACTTAAAGAAGCGATTTCTGAGAATAGAGTGGATAAGGATATACTGGATACCCTGAATCTGATAAACTCCAGAAAAGAGTATTATACCACATCCAGCTGTGCAGGGAGGATAGCCTTAATATGGATGCCTGATCTTGGAGATAAAAAGAGAGCTGAATTTCTCGGGAAGTGGCATGGAAAGATAACATATGAGGATATGATAGAGTGTTTAGAGTTCAGAGACCATGGTGTAGTTTTTCTTATCTCACAGTCTCCTATAATACATGTAGCTTCTTATGATTTAAAAAGTGCTGTGAAGATAAGAAATCTCGCTTACTCATGTGGATTCAAAAATACAGGCATAAAATCAATAAATAAGAATATAATAGTTGAGATACTCTCCACAGAAAGGATAGATGTACCGCTTGGAGAGAAAGAGCTTCTTGTGGATGAGGAGTATCTCAGATTTCTGATAAAGTATGCTAACAGAGCTTTGGAGAGAAGCAGAAAAAAACTGAAAAAATTAAATGAAAAATTGAGATCATTTTAGTTTGAGAGGTTTTAATTCTCCGGATTCCAGAAGTTTTTTAGCCTCTTCTCTCAGTTTATACTTCTGGATTTTTCCTGAGGCTGTCATTGGCATCTGATCCACGATCTTCGCATACCTCGGCACTTTGAAGTTTGCTATCTTTCCCTTGCAGAAATCAACGATCTCCTGAGGTTGCAGGGTTGTCCCCTCTTTTGGAATTGCATATACCATCACAACTTCCCCAAAAACTTTATCAGGAACTCCTATCACAGAAACGTTCTGTATCTTTGGATGTGTAAAGAGGAACTCCTCTATCTCTCTTGGATACACATTAAATCCTCCAACGATTATCATATCTTTCTTTCTTCCAACGATACTTATGTATCCCTCCTCATCCATCACAGCAAGATCACCAGAGTATAACCATCCCTCCTCATCTATAGCCTCCTTTGTTTTTTCAGGCATCTTGTAGTATCCCAGCATAACATTGTACCCCCTGCATGCAAGTTCTCCCTGAGTACCTGTGGGTACCTCATTGTGCATATCATCAACTATTTTCACCTCTATTCCCGGAAGAGGCTTACCCACTGTCTCCACCCGTTTGGATATGGGGTCTTCAAACCTTGTCATGGTTATCACAGGTGAGGCTTCTGTCAGTCCGTAGGCTATGCACACATTGCAGTGCATCTCCTCCATAACGCCTCTCATTATCTCCACAGGGCAGGGTGCTCCTGCCATTATTCCAGTCCTGAGAGAGTCTATATTGTATCCGTGTTTTCTGAACTCCTCCAGCTCCAGGACAAACATTGTTGGAACTCCATATATGATGGAAACCTTCTCCTTCTCAATAAGCTCCATCGCTTCTTTTGCTTTGAATACGGGCATGGGAACCATTGAGGCTCCGTAGATTATGCTTCCAAGTATCCCCATCACACATCCAAAACAGTGAAAGAATGGAACAGCTAATAAGAACCTGTCCTTTTCTGTTGTTTTCAAAACACCTGCAACGTCTCTTGCATTTGTACCCATGTTATTATGAGAAAGCATTGCACCCTTGGGGTTTCCTGTTGTCCCCGAGGTATATAAAATAAAAATGCATTCATCTGGACTCAGAGTTTTTTTTCTATCTTCAAATTCTTTATTATCCTTCCAGTCTTTACCCATCTCACAGATCTCGTAAAACTCACGCATATCCCTATCAGGAGTTCCAAGAACTATCACATGTTTCAGCTTCGGGATCTTCCCCCTGAGATCATTCATCATTTTTATGAAATCTATCCCAACGAAATTATCGATCATCACTAAAGCCACAGCTTCAGAGTTATTCAGTATATACTCCACCTCATGAGTTTTGTATCTTGTGTTCATCGGTACTACCACGGCTCCTATCTTCACTATTCCAAAGTAGGCAATTACCCATTCAGGATAATTCGGCATCCATAGTCCAACTTTATCTCCTTTCTGGATTCCAAGTTTCAAAAGCCCTGCTGCAAACTCATTTGCCCTCTCATTGAGCTCCCTGTATGTGATCTTCTTATCTTCAAATATTATGACCTCTCTATCGGGAAATTTCTCGGCTGTCCCGTCCAGAATTTCTCCCAGTGTCTTATTTATTGTTACCATCTTATCACCTTTAAGTTAAAATCTCGTAGATTATATTTAAATGTTGTTCCTCTGAATTCTTTTATATTCCTTTCCTCATGATTCAGTCGAAGTAAGTTTTAAATATTCTGAGATCGAAAAAGAAAAAAAGGTGTTATATATGACAATAGCAAAAGCTATTCTGGGAAAGAAAGCGGGAAAAAGAGTAGAGGTAAATGAGATCATAGAAGTTGAACCTGATATTTTAATGACTCATGAGAATACAGCAGCCATATCTAAAAAATTTTATTCCCTCGGTGTAAAAAAAGTCTGGGATCCTGAGAAAATAGTGATACCGATAGATCACTGCGTCCCTGCCGCAAACGAGAAATATGCAGCAAACCATAAACTGATACGAGAGTTTGTGAAGGAGCAGAATATAAAATATTTTTATGACATAAAAGAGGGGATATGCCATCAGGTTCTACCTGAAAAAGGACATGTGCTTCCTGGATATTTAATTCTCGGATCTGATTCACATACCACAACATATGGTGCCTTCGGTGCTTTTTCTGCTGGTATAGGAAGAAGTGAAGCAGCATCAATAATGGCTACAGGCAAATTATGGCTTAAAGTTCCTGAATCAATGAAAATAACAGTGAATGGAAAACTGAGAAAAGGAGTTTACGCAAAGGATATTATTCTTCATATCATAGGAGATATAAAAGCTGATGGTGCAAACTATATGTCTGTGGAGTTTTACGGCGACACAATAGATAATCTCAGTGTTGCTGGGAGGATGGTTCTGTCAAATATGAGCGCAGAGATGGGAGCGAAGGCAGGAATAGTACAGTGTGATAAAAAAACAGAAGAATGGCTGAGATCAAGAGTTTCCAGAGAGATCAGGCCTGTAAAGCCATTAGATGATGAATATGAGATCACCCTGGAGTACAGTGCAGAGGAGATAACACCAAAGGTAGCATGTCCTCATACAGTGGATAACGTTAAAGATGTCAGTGATGTGGATACAGAGATAGATCAGGCCCTGATAGGAACATGCACCAATGGCAGAATCGAAGATCTGAGGGAGGCTGCGAAGATCCTTAAAGGAAAGAAGGTGCATAAAAATGTAAGATTATTGATACTTCCGGCTTCAAGAGAGGTATATGCTGAGGCTCTGGATCAGGGGATCATCTCTGAACTTGTAAGGGCAGGAGGTATAATTCTTAATCCAAACTGTGGACCCTGTCTCGGTGCTCATGAAGGAATTCTGGCTCCGGGAGAGGTATGCATATCCACAGCTAACAGGAACTTCAAAGGAAGAATGGGCTGCAAGGAAGCTTTTGTCTATTTAGCTTCTCCAGCAACAGTAGCAGCTTCAGCAATAACAGGAAAAATAACAGATCCAAGAGAGTTTCTGTGAATAGTTTTTTTGTTTATACCTCAAGATCTTGAGTGCAGAAGATAAGCTTTAAATATCTCAACACTATTATTAGTAACATGAGCAGGAAATTTATATTTGAGACTATTATTCCTTCTGTGGTATTCAGTCATAAGACAGTCTCCAGTATATTCGGGGGTGTCTATAATATACTTGGGGAAAATGGAGCCGATGCCCTTCTATATAATGTTGGATACAAAACAGGAAAATTCTATACAGAGAGACAGAGAGACACCTCCCGTGTTGAAAAAATGGAGCTTCTGTATAAATGTATAAGTGATGATTTTGAAGCCAAATGGGGAAAATTTGAATACAATATTGATTTTGACACGTTAGGAGGTGAGGTAAAGATATACAATTCCTTTCTGGCAGATAGCTGGATAGAAAATATTAAAAAGAATCAGAGTTATCCTGTATGTGCTTTCATTTCAGGATACATTGCGGGAATCCTGGAGTCCGTATTCGGGAAAAAGGTCTTTGTGGAAGAAAAAAAATGTAAAGTTCAGGGAAATGAGTTCTGTCTCTTTGAAGTGAAAAAAAGCTTTCTGAGGTGAAATGATGAAAAAAGAACTGCTTGATGGAGTACTGGCAGAGCTGAAAAAAACAGTAAATGTAGAGGCATCTGCTATAGTTACGAGATCGGGATTGTTGATATCGGGTGATCTCCCTGAGGATATAGGGGGAGAAACATTTGCAGCAATGTCTGCCACAATTCTCGGTGCGGCAGAAACAGCTACAATGGAAATAAAAAATGAGATACCCGAGAGAGTAATAGTGGAAACAGAGAAAAGAAGGGTAATCACAGTTGGTGCTGGAGAAAAGGCGCTTATAGTCTGTATAACATCAGATCCTGATCTGAAATTAGTTCTCTCGGAACTGAAAAAAGCGGCTGAAAAGGTGAGAGAGATCCTATGATACGAGAAATTCTGGCTTGTATTATAGGCACGGTAATTATAATTCTTAATATAAATATACACCAAAAATTAAAAAATGAAAAACTTACCACAGCAAAATTATTTTTAAACAAAAAGAAGTGCTACAGGGCCCTTATAGCTCTTTTTTGTGGTGCATTTTCGTTTTTCATCTTCAGCATTTTACTGGCATTTGGTATAGAGTTTTCGGAAAGATTTCTCCTAATGTGGATCTACTGGCTCTCTTTTTTGTATTTTGGATACCAACTTAAAAGTATAATGGGGTGAAAAAGATGATATGGTATGTTATCCCAATGGCGATTTTGCATTTAATTTCAATTTCGTTTATTCTACTAAAATTTGTCAGATCTCCAGAATTATTCTTATCAAAGCTATTTCTAAATACTAAGACCACCATTTTGGCAATCAACTTTTTAATATGGGGGATACTTATAACGACATTGTCTATAGTATATGAGGCTGTTTATTCCGCAGATCCTATCATGTGTATAATCTCTGGAATAGGATCTCTATCAATCCTGATATTTTATTTTCTTTTAATAAAAATCCAGATCTATGAAAGTGCCGGGGGCGGGGTTTGAACCCGCGACCTCTCGGTTTCTCAGCGCTCTCCTTATACTTATGAGCCGAGCGCTCTTACCAGGCTAAGCCACCCCGGCTTCTGATCTAAAAGATTATACTATATATTTAAACCTTGTGTTTCAAAAGCTCTGAAAGAATCTTAGGATCTCTTGCCTCGATGATTATCCTGTCACCAACATGCCTCTGAGATGCATTGATCAGGGCAGTTACCTCCTCCACACCTATCTTTCTCATGGATATATCTATCTGTACCCAGTACTTATCCCCCACATCTTTCTTTTCTTCAGGAATCACTTTGTTTATGAACTCCATATCTGGAGGGGTATGTCTCACCACACGATCTATCATCTCAATGAGGTCTTTTCTGTAAGAGACAATATTCGGACCTATGACACCAAGTTCCAATTCTCTACAATGTTTTTTAGCTTCTTTCAGAGTATCTATCCTGATCTTACCGCTGTACGTTACAAGTCTTAAAACTTCTGGTCTGTACCTGAGATTCCTGAGATCCTTCTGTAGCTGATCTTCATTCACAACAAGAACACTCAGTTTTTTTACATCTTTTATACTGGTGATAACACTCTGATCTACACCAATATAAATATTTCTGTCTTTAATTTCCTCGAGAAGCATGAGATCTTTCCCAACATAGATAAAAACATCTTTTATTCTCAAAGGCATCTTTGTTGGTCTGAATTCAACAGATGCCACTACTATGCTCCCGAATCTCGCCAGGATATTTAAATTATGTGGAATTCCTTTTCTGAAGAAGTTTATATCAAAGATAAAAATACCGCTTTTTCTTTCCTGAGATATCTCTCTATACATCTCCTCGCTTCCTACCTCATGATACATCCCTGAATCCGTAACCCTCCCTGTCATCAATGTTATGTAACACGCAAGATTACCCGCAGCAACATGAAGAATCTCATTTTCTGATGTGTTTTCCATTATCCAGTCTATTAATTCCTGCATCTCCTCAGGATTCATCTGCCATATGCCCTTAGGTCTCTCTCCGTTTAACCCTGCTATCATGGAAAGAAAAGGAGTCTGAAAAACTATTCTCTGTTTCTGAGGAGCTTTCTGAGCGTTTCGATGAGATCTCTGTGGAATAAAACTTACAGTTGGAGAAACAACTATAATAACGATTAAAAATACTGCAAAAACAATGTTGGCATATTTTTTTCCTATCTTTGATCCTATCTCTGAGAAAAAGTATGTTATCCCGATCCCGAAAACAACACAGTTTATTATGGGGGAATGCATACTGTATCTCATCCCATACATATATATTATCGGTAAAAAACTCAGAAATGTTGCTATGATAAGAGCGTATCTTGCATCTGAGAATTTTTTAATCAGAAGGTAGAAGCCAATGAAGAGAAAGATCACAGTTAAAGGATTAAAGTTCAAAAAAATTAAAAAGAAAAACTTAGAGGGATTATGGGCAGAGATCCACTCCATATTTAGAAGAACGTGTATCAACCAGGGAGAAAAAAGAAGTAAACTCAAACTCAAGATCTTGATGAAAAAAACTCTGTATTCTCTTCTAAATAAAGCAAACAATCCTGTACCGAGAATAAAAACATAGGGTATTCCCAAATGAGAGTATAAAAATATAGTGAGTAAAGCTACACTCGGCCAGAATCTCTTTCTATAAAAAAAGAGCAAAAATAAAGGAAATATTGCCAGATCAAGAGCTGTAGGAGCCAGACTTCCTTCCCACCACCAGAACATTCTGTTGCTCGCAAGAACGGAAAGGGAGGCTAAAGCGACTCTGGAACCGAAAAGTGATCTTGTAAAGTACCACAAAGATAATAGGGCCACAGGATACTGAACAAAACTGAATAGTTTCCCGATTGTCCAGTACTCTGTACCTGTGAGATCATGAATCCACCATATCAGCACATGCAGAAAAGGGGGATATAGCTGAGGTCTCCCAAGAGGAGCATATTCGTAGTAATCCCACAGAACCACTCTGTCATAATCTGCATACATTTTCCCCATTAAAAGATGATACGGTGCATCCATCTCGGCTGTGGGGAGATTATCCCAGTTTACAGCCATCAACACTGTAAAACATACGATCAGTCCAAGACTGAGCTTCTCATACAGATCCATAACGCTAATCTGCAACATGAATTAAAAACGTTACTCTGAAAATCCTTGTTTTTATCTTTATCATCTTTCCCATGACACAGCAAAAGACTTTTATATCCATAGAAGTTTTTCATTATTGAGTGATTTTATGCAGAAAGGAGACTTCGTAGAGATAGACTATGTCGCAAAAATAGCAGAGACAGATCAGGTATTTGATACAACAATGGAGGATAAAGCCAGAAAATATAAGATCTACAAAGAAAACTTCAAATATGAACCCATAAGAGTTGTTGTGGGAGCAGAGTATGTAATAAAGGGCATGGATGAAGCTCTATTTAAAATGAATGTTGGAGAAGAGAAAACTATTGAAGTCCCTCCAGAAAAAGGATTTGGGAGGAGAGATCCGAAACTCATAGTGAAGGTACCTTTAAGAGAGTTCAGAAAACACAATATAACACCTAAACCGGGAATAAGAATAGAAATTAACGGTAGATGGGCAACAGTAAGAAATGTGAATTCAGGGAGAGTTAATCTGGATTTCAATCACTTTTTAGCAGGAAAAACACTTATATACGATATAAAAATTAATTCAAAGATTGAGGATATCCATGAAAAAATAAAGATTCTGATGAAACTGAATATCGGATCAGAACTGAGATATGATCTCAAAGATGGTCTTCTTGAGGTTGAGGAAAGGAAAAATATAGATAATATCCTGAAAGATAATTTAATAAAAGCTGTTAAGGAGTACATACCAGAAATTAAAGAAATAAAATACGTAAAAGAACTAAAAAAAGAAAAATCAGAGGCTTAATGTTATCAAAATGCTGAGAATTGGAAGTACAATATAGAGAGCATATGGTATTGCACATGTGAGTATCGCTTTACCTCTTGAAACTCCATAAAGAATCTTCACAGCAAGCACT
The DNA here is from genome assembly GCA_021159325.1 of Methanomicrobia archaeon. Taxonomy (GTDB): domain Archaea; phylum Methanobacteriota_B; class Thermococci; order Methanofastidiosales; family B48-G16; genus B48-G16. Next base: position 10,832 of record JAGGSA010000019.1, read on the forward strand.
GTGAAGATCATCGCCACGACCTTGGAGAGAGCGATTATAGCTTCATATAGAATTTATCCTCTGCTTTTCTCAAACTCCTTCGTCTGTTCAATCAATTCACTGAAATCAGGATTCTCTCCACCTACTGTTACCCTGATCTCTTTCTCAGGAATGAAGGATATCGCAACACCAGAAACCACGTTTCCAATAAGGAGTATAAGGAATATGTAACCTCCAACTTTCAGAGAAAACAATATGTATCTTTGAGGATATGATCCCTCTTATAACTCCCGAAATGATCCCTGTGACAAGTACAATGATCAGGGGCAGTCTCAACTCGGACTCAGCTATCCTGTTTATTCTCTCTTCGATTTTCATATATTTAGACTATAAATCTCATTTTTATATTTTTGCATTATGATAGAACTGAAAAAAGATCATATTCAGATAAAATATTTAAAGAACAGGATATAAAAAAATCATGAGAAAATTAGCTCCTGTACTGCTCATCGGAACATTATCAATGCTTTTTGCAGAGGTCTTTTCCGGTGCCTCTCAGATGTGGTATGTCAGTGGATGGGGACTTCTTATCACATTTCCTCTCTATTCAGCACATCTTCTGTTTTTTCTCAATATTGCCATGAAACTCAGAAAAACTTCTCTGTCACAGCTATACCTTTTTGGAGTTATCTTCGGACTGTATGAATCATGGATAACAAAAGTCCTCTGGGCAGGCTATATAGAATCTCAGGGGCCTGCTATGGGAACTCTCTTTGGAGTAGGGATCTCCGAGTTCCCTGTACTTGTATTTTTCTGGCACCCGATAATGTCCTTTATCCTTCCGATCATTGTGTTTGAGATACTCACTGGAAAAGTTATCAGAGATCATCAGTGGATCTTAAGAAAAACAGCTAAAAAAACGATTCTAATAACACTCTTTCTGATCTCTATAGCCACATTCATAGCAAATGGAAATAATTACAGTCCTGTATCCTCGGATCTCTCCCTGATCGGGACATTGCTTATAATCTATCTCCTGTATCGCCTCACAAAAGATATGGATCTTAGATCCATAGAACTCCATAGAAAGAGTATCACAGTACTGATAATTTATTTATTTCTTTTGTATGCTGTGTCATTTTTTTATCTTTTGCCTGAGAGAAAACCTGTTACCGTTCTGCCGTATCTTACAGTAATTTCTTTTTATATTATCTCGATAGTACTGATTCTGAAATCCAAAAAGAAACAAGCAGAGATGGAGATTTTAAAAGAAAATCTCTACTCCGGTAAAGATTTTTTAAAGTTTATGATAATACTGATTCTTCTGGTGAATATATCGTCTCTTGTTCCGGAGATAAGCTCTGTAATTCTGATGATCACATACATCTCATTCATATTTGTGGGAACAGTAACGTTTACAGTAACTGCATACCGCAGTATAAAAAGATCTTAGTAAATTTTTTAAAGAGTGTTCCTATCTTATTTTATGGATAAAGAGAGAAAGTTTGAGATTATATTTCTGACATGCATATACCTCCTTGGACTGACAATCAGGATCTATCCGAAACTTATGGTAAGTCCTCATCTCCCCTCTTTTCTTGGAGATGTCTGGTACAGGATATGTATGGCTCAGTATATTCTGGATCATGGCAGGTTACCGATACCTGATATCCGGTATCTTGCTTATGGAAACGTTCCCCTCTGGTATCCTCCCCTTTCCCCCCTTTTTTTAGCCTTTCTATCCAAAATCACAACACTTGATCTCCCTACAGTCTGTACACGAGTTGTACCGTTTTTCGAAGCTTTTACTCCCATCCCATTTTATTTTTTAGTTAAGAAATGGTATAATGGCCAGATTGCAAGAATATCTGTCCTGATTTTAGCTTTAACTCCTTCCTTTATCTATCTGACAGGAATAGCAGATCTCCAGATATTCACTCTGTGGATCCTTCCTGTAGCACTTATCATTATCTCAGAGGATTACACAATAAAAAGAGCCATCATACTCGGTATTCTCTTAGGAATAAACTTTCTTTTTCATCTTTCCTATTTTGTAACACTTGTAACATTACTCATATATATCCTGGCCGAAAAAATTGAGAAAAGACCAATAAAGGAAAAAATTAAATTTTTCTTAATAGCTACAGGAGTAAGCTTGGGAATAACAGCATGGTGGTGGGCACCAGATAATCTCTTCAAATGGTGGATATTCCATATCTCCACCTCCACACTCCTTCAGGGTATCACCGGTCATTTAGAGTTTTATGGTGCTCCCTTCATGATTCTGGGATTTATAGGATTTGCCTACTTCTGTATAAAGAAATTCAATTATAAAGCCTTTATAGTTCTCTGGTGTATATTTTTGTTTTACGAAGTTTTTTCTGAAAATATCCTCGATATCCTGAACAAACAGGGGCTTATGTGGGAGACTGTCGTAAGACCCATAGAAGGATACAGATTTTACATATTCCTCGCGATGCCGTTTTCCTTGGTATCTGCACTGTTTCTGGACAATATAAGAAAAGATCTGGACAGAGAGGTTTTAGAACTTGCCATCATATCTGCAATGCTCGTGATAAGTTTAACAGGCCTTTCCTCATACAATATAGAATGGAAACTCACAAACGCAGGTGTGAATGAAAGAGAATATAAAGCAGCGTTATGGTTCAGAGAAAACACAGATGAAGATGCGAGGATAGTTGCGGATTACTATACTGCACAGATGTTTGCAGGTGTCTGTGGTGGGAAGGCATTACTGGGAGGGCTGTTTCCTCTGAGAAATATCGATTTCAATCCATACATCAGAGCACCGGGACAGGTGCAGGATGATATATATGATTTTTACTCTACAGATGATATTGATCTCACATTTGAAATAGCAAAGAGATATGGAATAACTCACGTCTTCATATCAAGAAATATGGAAACATCAGGATGGCTTGGAGCCTATAAAGCCGGAGGTTTTGGAGTCCCGGTGAATCATGGAAAATTTGAGAATGATAAATACTTTAAACTCGTATACTCTGATGGAGATATAGAGATCTATAAGATCCTGTATGATCATGAAACCTCATAGAATGATCTTAGTGGCATGGCTGTTTTTTTCAGTGGTAAACGGTGTATTGTTTCCGATGATCCCCGTTTATATTCTCGATCTCAGCGGGAGCTATCTCTATGTGGGCATGATAAATGCATTTCCTGCCTTGATGCTTGTTTTCATGAGTTTTATCTGGGGTGCTTTTTCAGATAAAATCGGAAAAAGAAAAGAGATCATATTTTTTTCATGTTTTGTAGGAGCATTGATGTATTTCGTCTTTGATGCTTTAAATGCTGAACTCCTTATTGTCTTCAGAACTATCCAGTCAGTTTTTCTTGCCAGTGCGTATTTAGTCCCTGCCTTACTGACAGAGTACTTCCCTGAAGAAAAAGGTAAAGCTCTGGGAAACTTTCAGGGAATCGGAGCTTCGGGCTGGCTTATCGGAGGATTGATCGCTGGATATTTATACAACTATGGGTATATGTTTATTTTATGTGGTGTTTTTACAATTATATTCTCTTTTTTAATTTTGAAAATAGAAGAAATTCCAAAAAATGTTTTTGAAGAGTTTTATTTTTTCAAGTTTGGAAATATTAAAATTCTGACCTATCTTTCCTTTGCCACAATCATTTTGGTAACATCTTCAGGTATTGTCTCCGGTCTCTTTTCTGTATATATGAAGAGCTATGGTGTATCTGAGGTAAACTTAGGGAGAGTTTCAGGTCTCACAGGATTATGCGTGGCTCTGACAACATCCTTAGCAGGAAGAATCTGTGATAGATTTGGAAGTAAAAATATATTTGTTCTCACAA
>JAGGSA010000117.1 GCA_021159325.1 Methanomicrobia archaeon
CGTTCTTGTCAGGTGTTCCACCTTCAAGCATGAGTTCTCCTGCCTTCTTTACATCTGTATTTCCGTTTAAGAAAAGATAAGTCAGTTCATCTATTAACGATTTTTCAGTAGAGGAAAGATCCTTATTATCATCATAATTGAGAATAACTTGGATAATATCTGGAGAAACTCCTTTCTTCTCTGCATAGTCCTTTTCAGGGTTTCCAAGGCATAAGGAGGAGAGAACTATAAGCAATATGATAATAACAAGTGTAGTATTCCTTGATCTCATGTCACTCACTATTGCCATTTATGAACAGAAATATTAAAAGTTTTTCGGCTGGCGCATCCAGAAAGAGAAATGTATTTATTTTAACAAAAGTACTTCATAAATATGATAGAGAGCTACAGTTTCGGTAGCATTCGTATAAATGGAAAAACTTACAGAAACGATATCCTCATTTTTGAAGATGAGATAAAGGAATGGTGGAGAGAGAGGGGACATGAGGTGCAGAGAAAGGATCTTGAGTGGATTCTCAGTAAAAATCCCGATGTTCTTATTATAGGAACAGGGGCATATGGTATGCTAAAAGTTCCAGAGGAGGTAAGAGAAGATTTAACGTCTATGGGAATAGAAACAAAAATAGAAAAAACAAAGAGAGCATGTGAAGTTTACAATGAACTGAAGGATAAAAGAAAAACTGGTGCGTGTCTCCATCTCACATGCTGAGATCAAAAGACTTTAATATTTTGAGAATAGGTGAGATCTATGGATAAGGAGTATCTTGACTGGTATAAAGTTGATGAGGCTGTCTGGACACTGGCTGATGAGATACTGAAAGAGTACAAACCTGATCTTCTTATAGGTATATCAAGAGGGGGATTGACACCTGCAGTGAGGTTCTCCCATATAAGCGGATTACCTTTGAGAGTTATGGGGCTTAAGTTCTATAAGGGAATAGGAGAAACCCAGGAGAAACCTGTAATAACAATCCCACTGACGGAGGATATAAAAAACAAAAAAATTCTGGTGATAGACGATGTTGCAGACACAGGAGAGACCCTTGTGGAGGTAAAGAAGTATTTAGAAGAAAGAAACCCAAAGGAAGTAAGAATTGCCGTCATAGCCAAAAAACCAACAAGCATATTTGAACCAGATTACCATATCATGTTCACAGATAAGTGGATTGTCTTTCCATGGGAAAAAATGCCGGTGAATAAAAAATGAGAAGCTTTATAGCAGTGGATATCGATGACAATCTTAAAAAAAATATCATTGATATTCAGAATGCACTAAGTACTTCCTATATTAAAATAAAATTCGTGGAGCCTGAGAATCTTCATTTTACACTTAAATTTCTTGGAGACATGGAGGAAAGTATGATTGATGACATCTACAGAATTCTCCAGAAAAACCTTGAGAGATATAAGCCTTTTGAGATCAACTTAAAAGGTCTTGGAGCATTCCCAAGCTTCTCGTATATACGAGTTCTCTGGATAGGTATCGAGGATGAAAATAACTTTTTAGTAAATATAATAAAGGAATTGAACAGAGATCTGAGAAAATTTGGATTTAAAGAAGAAAAAGAAGTTATTCCTCATTTAACAATAGGAAGGGTAAAATTTGTCAGAGATAAAGAGAAAATATCTCAGATTTTAAAAGAGTTGCAGAATATAAAGATAGGAAAAATGATAGTGGATAAAATTTTAATAAAAAAGAGTGTACTGACACCAAAAGGTCCCATTTATTCAGATTTGAAGGAAGTAAAACTATGATCTATAACAGAGAGAAGGTACTGAAGGAAATAAAGCCATCGGAAGAAGAAATAGAAAAAGGCTTGAAATTATACAGAAAGATAAAAGATTTTATACATAGAAAGTACAATCTGGAGGCAGAACTCCAGGGATCCTTTATAAAGGGTACAAGTCTGAAGGGTGATAAAGATCTGGATATCTTCATTTTTTTTCCTTTGGAAACTTCCATGGTGGAACTGAAAAAAAAAGCTCTTGAGATAGGAAAAAATGTATTCGAAGAATTTGATGGAAAGTATGAGATAAAGTATGCTGAACATCCCTATGTGAATGGAAAAATTGAAAATCATGATATTGACATAGTGCCATGCTATAAAATAGAAAAGATAGAGCAGATGAAGAGCAGTGTTGACAGAACACCGCTACATACAAAGTTTGTTCTTGAAAATATGAGTGAGAAACAGAAAGATGACACAAGAATTCTGAAAAAGTTTATGAAACTGATAAATGTTTATGGATCTGAGTTCAAGATCATGGGGTTCTCAGGATATCTATGTGAGTTACTAATTCTCTATTATGGAAGCTTTGAGAATGTCATAAAAGAAGCGTCTAAATGGAGATTTAAACAGAAAATAGTATTTGGAAAGATTGAAAAGGATTTCTCTGATCCTCTCATTATAATTGATCCTGTGGATTCATCAAGAAATGCTGCTTCCTGTGTGAGTCTTCAGAAATTTTCAGAGTTTATATATTATTCGAGAAAATTTTTGAAGGATAAAAAGTTTGAAGAAATTAAAACAGAATATAAAAAGTCAGAGGGGACAGAGCTTATCGTTTTGAATTTCAATACGGATCTCATAGAGGATCTGCTGTTTCCTCAGCTCAGAAAAACAAGAGATTTCATAAAAGGATATCTGGAAAAGAATGATTTTCGGATATACAGATCCAAAGTTTTTAACTCCGGTATCCTTTTTGAGCTTGAAGTCTTTGAACTCCCGAAGATGAAAATTCATAGAGGACCATTCGTATATGATGAGAAAAACTGTGAAAATTTCATTGAGAAACATAATAAGGTATTCATTACTGGAGACAGATTGTGTACAGAGGTGGAAAGGAAATTCAGAACTGCGAAGGAATGCATAGAGTTTCTCATAAAGAAAAGAGAGGGATTTGGAAAGGATCTGAAAAAAGTTGAATGTTTTATCACAGATGAGGAGATAAAAGAACTTTACGACTAAAGAATTATAATATTCCCCTTTCTCTCATACTCCAATTCTTTCCCACAGATTATATGTACCCTGTAATTCTTTCTTAATCCTATAGTCAATCCCTTTTTATAATCGCTCAGGTAAATATAGAGATCATCTCCATTTATTTTATAGTTTACAATAAGATTTTTTCTGTAAAGCCACCAATCTGCAAATTCCTTCATCTTCGGTGTCCATGCATTTTCCGGAATCTCTACGCTGGACTCCAAGGAGTGTGTCATGAATACCCTCCCATGTACCGTATATGGAATCTGTAGAATATAATGAATATAAAAACTATCAAAAACACTCATCTCACTCTCATAGGTAAATCCAAGATCTCTGAGAGCTCTTGACGTTTCGAAGTTATGATAAAAACCTGGGGCTCTGAATCCGTATATCTTAAAGTTCTTTTCAAGTATCTCTCTCCCTTTTTTTATCATCTCTATCTGTTCATCGTAAGATTTCGACTTGAACTCCTTTTCTTTATGCATGTACCCATGCTGAGCTACCTCCACATCGTATTCTTTTAATACTCTGATGAGTTCAGGGTTATCCGTAACATCCTTTCCAGCGTGTAACGGTATCACAAAGAGAGTGGGGGTAACATTTTTTTCCCTTAGATACTCAAGAAATCTTCTCAATTTCTCTGGATCTGTATAATAGGAGACATCATCCACTGTAACAAGAAAAACAGAGTCATAATTATAAGGATACTTGGAGATGCTGAACTCCCCGAAATCTTCTATTATATCTTCTTTCTCAAAATAAAAGTAAGTATAGAATCCATTTGTATAGAAAAGAAACAGTATAAGAAGCAGATAAATAAGTATATATTTTTTCATTTTTTCTCAAGTAAAGACGCCAGTACATTTGTATAGATGGCTTCCAAGATTCTTTCTTCTTTTTCATCCACATCCTTTGGCATCAATGCAGCTTTTGCCACAGTTTTAAGCATTATTCCCCTGAGCATTGCTATTCTCACTTTTTCCACATACTCTTCATCTATCTCAAGCCCAACTGCCTCCATCTCTCTCCTTATATTCTTTCTATCCAGCTCCTCAAGTTCCTCCTTACTGTACTCCATTCAATCACCTTTACTGAGATTTAATATTGCCTCTGCTATATCTCCACCTGTTTCTTTCAAAGCTTTTTCAGCCTCTTCTTCAGAAACATTGGCTTTTTCAGCTACAAGCTTTATATCCTCCTCAGGAAATCCCATTTCTTTTTCCACATATGTTCCTATCACCTGAAATGTCTTCTGACCCATCATATCTATCTCTGTAACCTGCGGATCTGCAAACTCCCATTTTTTGTCATCAAATATGAATATGATCTCATTAACGGGGAGTTCCTTGGTCTTTATCCCCGCTCTTTTCATCAGTTTTTTCATCTGTTTTGGGTTCATATTTGGTATCATGAAAGAAGTTATCATAAGAGAATATAAATGTTTTCGCATTTAATGAGCGGGAACATGGATCTGAACGTAGTGAAGATCCTTCCCCGATGGGTTCGTGAACGGAGTGAGCGGGCCCGGCGGGATTCGAACCCGCGATCCACAGCTTAGGAGGCTGTTGCCCTATCCCCTAGGCTACGGGCCCGATGATCTCTCTACGCCTACAGATAAAAATTTTTCTGTGGAACGAATATCGGAAGTTCAATTTAAAAAAACTTAAAAGCAGATCACCATATAACTTTCATGGATACGAAAAATGTATTTCTGATTGCTCTTTTGCTGGGACTGGTGTATCCACAGCTATCGTATATATTCAAAAATTACCTTGTTTTCATGCTCATTGTACTCATGTTTCTTTCCCTGCTCGATCTAAAGTTTACGAGAGAAATGGGAAACAGAAAAGACATTGCTCTGATTTTATTTTTTAATTATATAGTCCTTGGAGGATTCCTCATTCTTTCCGGATCTTTTCTCAGATCCGAGCTTTTTGAGGGTCTGGTAGTTCTGGCTGTTTTTCCTCCTGCTGTTGCTGTGATCCCCTTTACATACGCTCTGAAAGGAGATCTGAAGCTATCTCTCATAGGAGAGTCCGTTACCTACCTCAGTTCTATTTTCATAGCACCTATAGTGATATTCATCATTTTTGGAGAGAGGATAGATTACTATGGGCTGCTGAAAACACTGATTGAATTCATAATCTTTCCGATCCTGCTTGCTTACGGAGTTTCAAAAACAAAGGTTTATGAAAAAGTAAAGAAAGATAAGGATTATTTCATAACTATTTTACTGTTTTTGGTGATATATTCTATAATTGGAATAAACAGAAACGAATTTTTCAAAATTGACATGATACAACTCTTCATAATTGGTTTCCTGAAATCTTTTGGAGTGGGAGGTACAGTGTTCTATCTCCTCAAAAACACAGATATGAAAAAAAGGATAAGTTTCGCCCTCTTCTCTTCATATAAAAACTGTGCCCTATCCGCTGCAGCAGCTATCGAGCTGTTCGGTAAAGAAGCAAGTATAGCCCCCGTGATAGCCATCCCATTTGAGATCCTTTTCTTCATGGCGATGGGCTTCATGGTGGGAAAAAGCAGATCTTAGAGGATTTTTTCAATCTCTGTATATGTTTTTTCATTGAGAGTGATACCTTTCCTTTTTGTCTTTTCCAGAAGATCCCTTACTGCATCATCAAGCGTTAGAGGCAGTTTATCACATGGATATGAGAAACATCTTAAAACTTCAAATAATCTGAGAATATCGGGATCATGTATCAGTGCTCTGACAAATGCGAGTCTCTGTCTCATCCCTTTGGAAAATGACGATGAGAGAAGTTATTGAAGGAAAGATTCAACCTTTGACTGGAGAGGAATAATAGCTATCACTCTCGTTGTGGGATTTTTAATTCTGCTATAGAATGCAAAGACTGAGAGTGAGATGAAGACAATATCCTCAATACTCTCAGGCCCCATAGGACTCATAGTGGGATATTATTTTGGTCAGAGCAAAAAATGAAAGAGAATAAAAAATTTATTTCACTTTTTCTTAAGTTTCTTTTCTGTCTCTGCCACCAAAAGCTTTGTTTTTATCACAGTGTCAGGATTTAAAGAGATAGAATCTATTCCACATTCCACAAGGAACTCTGCAAACTCTGGATAATCTGAAGGTGCCTGTCCGCAGATTCCCACCTTTCTCCTTGGATTATGACTGTGAGCAACATCTATAACCTGTTTTACTAACCTTTTTACAGCCTCGTTTCTCTCATCAAAGATATGAGATACTAGCTCAGAGTCTCTATCCAATCCCAGAGTCAACTGTGTGAGGTCATTTGATCCTATACTGAAACCATCGAAAACATCTGCAAACTGATCAGCCACCACAACATTACTCGGTATCTCACACATCACATAAATCTCAAGACCATTTTCTCCCTGGACAAGCCCATACTCTCTCATTACATCTATCACTTTCTTCCCTTCCTCAGGCGTTCTGCAGAAAGGTATCATGACCTTCACATTTGTGAGTCCCATTTCATCTCTCACTTTCTTTATTGCTATGCACTCAAGTCCAAAGGCTGGCTTGAAGTTCTCATCATAGTAACGTGAGGCACCTCTCCATCCTATCATCGGGTTGTGTTCCTCTGGCTCATAGAGTTTTCCACCGATAAGATTGGCATATTCATTTGTTTTAAAATCTGATAGTCTTACAATAACATCGTTTGGATAAAATCCAGCAGCTATCTTTCCTATTCCCTGAGCAAGATTATCTATGAAGAACTGCACCTTATCAGAATATGCTTTTGTTCTCTCATCTATCTCAGAAACTATCTTCTTTATCTCTGGATCCTTTGAGTTCTTTAATACCTCATAATTTATAAGTGCTAAAGGATGGATGCCGATGTATGAGTTTATGATAAACTCCTCTCTCGCGAGACCAACACCATCACATGGTATCTGTCCCTGTATGAAAGCCTTTTCAGGGATCCCCACATTCATCATTATCTTTGTCTCTGTCTCCGGAAGTTCCTCGAGTTTTAACTCATCTACTCTGAACTTCAGCAATCCATCATAGATCTTACCTTTTTCACCCTCTGCACAGCTCACAGTTACCTTCTGTCCATTTTTCAATATCTCTGTAGCATTTTCAGTACCTATGACACATGGTATCCCGAGTTCTCTGGATACTATGGCAGCATGGCATGTTCTTCCTCCTTTGTTTGTCACAATGGCAGCAGCTATCTTCATTATGGGTTCCCAATCAGGATCTGTCATATCTGTAACGAGTACCTCCCCTTTCCTGAACTTTTCAATTTCATCTGCAGATTTTATTATGTTCACATTTCCCTGACCTATCATCTGGCCCACTGCCTGACCTTCCACAAGGATTTTACCTTTTTCAATGAGTTTGTATGTCTTTATCACATTCATACTCTGCTGCGAATGAACTGTCTCAGGTCTTGCCTGAACTATATACAGTTTTCCATTGATACCGTCCTTTGCCCACTCAATATCCATCGGTTTTCCATAATGATCCTCAATTATCATTGCCCACTCTGCAAGTTTCAGAATCTCATCATCCTTAAGAACAAATGAGTTTCTTTCCTCCTCTGTTGTTTCAATGTTTTTTACTCTCTCTTTGCCTGAGGTGTATATCATCTTTATCTCTTTGGATCCAAGTTTCTTTCCTATTATGGATTTGAATCCTTTCTTCAATGTGGGCTTGAAAACATAGTACTCATCTGGATTGACTTTTCCCTGAACAACATTCTCCCCAAGCCCCCATGAACCTGTAATAAAAACTACATTCTTGAATCCTGACTCTGTGTCTATGGAGAACATCACACCAGAGGATGCTAAATCACTTCTCACCATTTTCTGAACTGCTATGGAAAGATAAACATTCAAATGATCAAAATTCTTGTCTTCTCTGTATGATATAGCTCTATCTGTGAACAGAGATGCAAAACACTTCTTACATGCCTCTATAAGATCTTTATCTCCTTTGATATTCAGATATGTTTCCTGCTGCCCTGCAAAACTTGCATCAGGTAAATCTTCAGCAGTAGCAGAGGATCTTACAGCCACTGTAAGATCTTTATCCTCTTCCATCATTTTATGGTATGCTTCGAGGACAGCTTCTTCCAGTTCCTCTGGAAACTCCACATTACTTATGATCTCTCTTATTTTCTTCCCTTTCTCCCTTAAATTCTTTATATCATTAACATCAAGATCTGAAAGAATCTCAACTATCTTATTTTCTATTCCAGTTTCCTTTATCAGATACTTATATGCATAAGCTGTTATTGCGAATCCACCTGGAACTTCCACTCCTTTTGATTTAAGATTTCTGTACATTTCTCCAAGGGAGGCATTTTTTCCTCCTACAAGTCCTACATCTTTCATCCCTATCTCATCAAACCATAATACAAACTTCTTTTCTCTTTCCATAGTATCATCCCATCTAAAATAACTTCCTTAAGGAAGAGAACATAGGAACTTAAAAAGTTTTTGTTTCGTTAACTGTCTAAACAGTTAAAGATCAAAACACAGTATTGACTAATCCCCAAACAGGATCACAGCACTACCCACTTTCTCTTCTATATCCGCAGGATATGGCAGAGTATCCTTTAGAACAGAGACTATTTGCTCAAATATATTTTTATACTTCGAAAATTCAAATCCTCGCAGAAATATTATAGAATGGGTGAATTCTTTTCCTTTTATCTGTATTCTGGTATCTATTTTTGATATTCTGAGTTCTGCTTCTCTGATAAATCTCAGGATATTCCTGTTAAAAGCAAGAACCTTAACATTGAAAACAATGGATATGGCTATTATCTTGGAGGTGATCACGGCAGCCATCTGGGGAAGAAACTCAGAGAATCTGTTATAAAGAGATTTCCATACCCTATCATATATTATCAGCTCTTTGTGTTCCTCTCCTTCTTCCAGTTTTTTATACCCCAATTCTACTTCCTTTTTTAGTGTGTACTCCGCAACTGTTCTGATCTTTATATTCAGATCCATCAGCTGCTGGAAAAATTCCCTTATCTCGCTATCCTTGGCTATAGGACCCTTTGACCAGTAAGATAGTACTCTCACCTCCTCTCCACTCAGAGCTTCGTTTTTATATACTTTCAGGAGAATATTTATCAACTCCTCGGGCATGACCACCTCTTTTATTCCAAGATTCATCACTGTTTTTTTTATTGAACTGTATTTACTTTTTGATATGAATACCGATACATCACATATTGCTATCTCAGACTCAATGCCCATTATTTCACCTATAATTCTATCACTATGGCTGTGGTGGTATCTATTACACCATCTATATAATGTATATTCTGAATTATTGTTTTCGTCAGCTCTCCAAGGTCGCTGGCAGTCACTCTGGCAATTATATCATAGGGTCCTGTCACAGCATCTGCATCCTCTACATTTTTCATTCCTCTGATCTCCTCTAAAACATCCTGTATTTTACCTATTGCCACTGTTACGAGCACATATGAAGACACCATTTATTTCACCACTTTTTCTTTTCTCTACATCTATTTAAATCTTTCTCATATTTTTAAAGATCTGCCTTCAGGGATAAAAACCTTTAAATCCCCCACATCAGAAAAGCTATGATGTTAGGCGAACTGCTCACAATACTCTCTGCAATGATATGGGCTCTCTCATCTGTATTTTACAAAGCAGGATTGAAAACCATGAAACCCACAACAGTAAATACGATAAGACCGATAGTAGCTCTTTTCTTCCTTGTAGGAGTTATAATAATCACGGGGGATTTTAAAGATATTTCCAATCTGACAACAAGGGATATTATTTATATCTTCCTCTCCACAATTTCTGGAGTTGTGATAGGTGATCTCCTCTATATGTTCAGTCTCAGAACTGTGGGAATCGCTAGAGCATATCCCATCTCAAACACATATCCCCTTTTTACAATTCTGATGGCCGGGCTCTTTCTTGGAGAAATTATAACTTTTAAATTGATCTCGGGAGCAATTCTTATAATAATAGCCATATTTCTGATATCAGAAAAAGATTTTGAACTTGATATAAAGAAAGGCGTGATATTTGCATTGGGGGCATCTTTTTTCTGGGGTACCTCAATGATCATTATGAAACTTGCAATGAGTACCGTAAATCCGATTGTTTTTTCAACTATAAGAATGGGAATTTTTGCTCTCTTTCTGCTTCTCTATACAATGAGGTATGAAAAAATTGAGTTTACAAAGGTAAACAGAAGCTGGATTATTGTTGCCATAGGAGGAATCCTGGATCTTGGTGTTGGAATTCCTCTGTTTCTTGAAGCTCTGAAATACATAGATGCCTCAAGAGCAGCTCCTTTGAATGGAACAGCACCGATTTTTGCTATCATATTTACGATCCTCTTCACAAAAGAGAAAGTTACCTCAAGAATCATCTTCGGTGTTATTCTATCCTTTCTTGGCGTATTGATCATTTTATAACTCAGGAAAATAGGAGATATATAGAAAAGTTTTTTAAATAGCTTAACAATAGAAATTAGAAGGAAACAATATTTGAGGGATATAATGGCAACAAGTAAAGATCTTGAGATAGAAATTGCCAAATTGAAACAACAGATAGAAGATCTGGCAAGTTCATTAAGATACGGTGGAGGTAACAGAGACCTGATTGAACGTCTTGACAGGCTTATAGATGTTTTAAGTGCTGCTGCTGTGGAAGAAGAAGAAAAAGGAAGTGACAAGATTGACAAGCTCATAGAGGCACTGACAGAGGAAAGAGAAGACGAAACAGATGTAGCCATGCAAGAAGTTGCCAAAACTCTTGCAGGAGTAGCTGAAATGATGAAAGAAAATACAGAACTCCTCAGAGAAACTGTCAGGAAACTTGAAAATCTCCAGAAAGATCTGAAGAAGGAGGAAATCGGTTTTGAGAAGCCTGTGGCAAAAAAAAGAGAGATCCCTGTAGAGAAAATGAAAGAGGAACCCATTGAAGAAAAAGAAGTTACTGAAGAACCTCTTCCAGAAATAGAGCTCACAAAGAAACCGAGAGGTCTTGATCTCCTAGGAGAAAAAATAAAAAAGGAAGAGTCACCGAAAGAAACATCTTTGGATGAAATTCTGACTGAAGCTGAGGAACTGGGGATCGATACAGGATTTATAAAGGAAAAAAGGAGCATGGGAGGAAGTATATTACCATACGTACTGGGAATGGTATGGATCTTCCTTGGAGTCATGAACTTCCTATCACCCTTGGAGATCTCCTCTCTTACAAAGATCAATGAGTTCCTGATGACTGGTACTGTGGGATTGCTTTTCGGTATATTTCTAATGATCACGGGAGTACCGATGATTGTCATAGGAATGCAGGGAGTTGCAAAGAAAAAAACAAAGTTTTTCAATATAACATCCTACGCAACAGGAGCTATGTGGATATCCGTGGGTCTTATATTCCTGATGTTTCTTATACAGGACAAGACAATAGAGAGCACCATACTCATTCCTCTTTCGGGAATAATGCTCGCGTCAGGAATGCTGAGTGTATTCATAGGATTGTCCATAACTCAAAAAAAATTCAGTCTTTAAACCTCTTCAACAACTTCAAATTTCTTTCCTTCATACTTTGCGGTATCCTGAAGCTCCACAGCAACTATCCTCGAGATCCCATCCTTCATTGAGACACCGAATAACCTATCAGCCGAAGCCATCATCGCATCTCTGAGAGTTATAACTATGAACTGAGATTCTTTTGATACCCTCTTTATCATCTCTGCAACTTTTCTCACGTTCTCATCATCTAAATGTGCATCTATCTCATCAAAGAGATAAAAAGGAGCAGTTTTATATCTCTGAATGGCAAATACAAAAGCTAAGGCTGTCAATGCCTTTTCACCCCCTGACATTGAAGCGATTTTTTTTATCTCCTTACCCCTCGGCTTTGCCTCAATGTCTATGCCTCCGCTGAAAGGATCTGCCTCATTTTCTATAAGAAGATTGCCTTCTCCCCCGGAAAGTTCAAAAAATATACTGGAAAAGTTCTCTGCTATCCTGTTAAAGGTCTCCATGAAAACTTCTCTCTTTCTTTTCTCCACTTTATTTATAAACTCCAGAACTGCCTCCTTTTCTTTCAGTATCTTTTCATACTTTGTTTTCAGAACAAGATACCTCTGTTCTGTTTCTTCATACTCCTCAATAGCTCTCATATTTATAGGTTCAAGACTTTCTTTTTCTCGTTCCATTCTTTTTATCTTGAAGTCTATCTGTTTAATATCGTCCACTATCTCCGTTTTTTCATATAACTCCGCTTCTTCTGAAGTCTCCTCTATCTCCTTTTCTATATCCCCTATACTCTGTTCCAGGATGCTTATTCTGGTATTTAAATTCATCAGATTTTTTTCAATCTCATCTTTTTGTTTTCTGAAATTATTCAACTCATCTCTTTTCTTTGTTCTTCTGTTTTTCGTATCCTCCAGTTCTTTTATTTTCAATTTTATCCTTTCTTCTGTTTCTATACATCTTTCCTGAACATTCTTTAGCTCCTTTTTATATTCCTCTATTTTGAGACTCATCTTTTGAGAATAAAGATTCTTTTCTTTTAATCTCTCTAAAATTCCTGAATAATTCTGATTTAATATCTCTAATCTGGATTTCTTAGAAATAAAATCTCTATCTATTTTCTGATATTCTTTTTTCTTGATTTCGAGATCTCCTTTGAGATCGTTGATTCTTTCTATCTCCTCTCCTGATCTCTCCATCAACTCAGAGTACAGAGATCTCTTTTTTGCCTCCATCTCGTTCAAAGAGGACTCTATTACCTCATATTCCTTTCTTAAATCCCGGATATTTTTCTCAATCTCTCTGAGTTTATTTTGTTCTATTTTAATATCTCTCTCAAGATTCTCTATCTCCTCTGTCTCAAGCCTCATTTTCAGAGTCTTTATTCCTGATTCCAGTCCCATTCTTCTCTGAGTTGAATTCTTTAATTTCTCTTTAAGATCTCTCAATTTTTTCTCAAGCTCATTTTTTTCATTGTTCAGTGCCTTTATCTCATTCTCTATGGTTCTCTGTCTTGTTTCTTCATCTTTATCTGCAAATCCTCCTTTTGGTTTATAAAATCCTCCTGTTACCACGCCTGTTGTCTCAATGAGATCTCCATCAAGAGTAACTCTTCTGAAAATCTCAAAGTTCTCTGCAAAATCTATATTTTTGATAACAACGGTATCTCCAAAAACATACTCAAAAACAGGTTTAAATTTATCATCGAACTCCACGAGATTTATGGCATAATCCACAAAGCCTTCTTTTTTCTTAACTTCTCTTGGAGTTCTTCTCTTTATCTTATTTAATGGTATGAAAGTAGCTCTTCCTGCTTTTCTCCTTTTAAGGTATTTTACACACGCCTTTGCAGTCTCATCTGTATCCACAACAATATAATCGAGTCTTCTCCCTCCTGCAACTTCCAAGGCAACACTGTACTCCTTTTTTGTTTTTCCGAGATCCTTCACCCTACCATAGATCCCCCTGATCCCTGAACTCAGAATCTCTTTGAATACTCTGTCTTTTTCGAGATCAGATGATCTTTTTGATTTTATCCTCAGAAGATCCTCTTTCTTCTTCCATAACTCTCCTTCTATATGGTAGATCCTGCTTTCTATCTTCTCCATCTCAGACTCAAATCTCTTTATATCCTCTTCTGTACTCAGAAGAGAGGCTTCATAACTCTGAAGCTCTGATTTGTTTTTTGTGTATTCTGCTTTTTTTTCTTCGTATATTTCTTTTTTTTCCTTTAATCTCTCACTCAAGAATAATTTTCTATCTTCAAGAGAAGAAAGTTTATTTTTCTTTTCATAGAATATCTCTTTTTGATTTTCAAGAGTTTCTACAATGATATCATAATCCCTTTTCAGAAAGTCAGTTTTTCTCTCAATTTCCTCCTCTAACTCTTTTATTTCGCTCTCAATAGCATTTATTTCTTTTTCCACAGATATTTTACTTTTTTCTATCTCTCTGAGATCTTCTTCGATCTTATTTATCTCCTTCAGTGTTTCTTCTTTTTCTCTATTCAATCTCTCTATCTCTTCTTTATTTCTCTCGATATTTTCTTCCTCATGTTTGATATTCTGCTCCAGCTCAGAAAATTTTCTTTTTAAATCTTCATTCTCCCTGTTAATCTCAAGATACTCCGAGTTTTTTCTTTCAAGATCTTCCTCAAGATCTTCCATGACTCTCTCAAGATTAGCAATGGAATCCAGGTATGATTTTAGCTCTGAATTCAATTTTTCTGCATTTTTTTTGATCTGAATAACTTCTTTTCTTTTGGAGTCCAGTTCTCTGTTATATTTCTCAAGTTTGCTGTGAAGAAATATCCCCTTTAACTTCTGTATCTCAGATTTAAGAAAATTATATCTTATTGCATCATTTTTTTCATTTTCAAGTCTGTCCATCTGTTTCTTTACCTCTTCAATGATGAGGTTTACTCTTGCGAGATTTTCCTCAGTTCTTTCAAGTTCTCTCAATCCCTTCTCTTTTTTCTCCTCGAACTCCGCAATGCCGGAGATATCCTCTATTATCTCCCTCCTTTCAAGGGATGTCATGTTTATGAAGTTCATTATCTCTCCCTGACGAACAATATTGTAT
>JAGGSA010000053.1 GCA_021159325.1 Methanomicrobia archaeon
AAAGGTTTCTGCCGCATATACATGATACTCATGGAATGTTTGTAGCGAAAGTGGTAAAATGAAGCTATTATTCCATCTCTCAGGAGAAAATCTGAGATTATCAAAAATGGAAGTGATATATCTTCTTAAGGCTTATGACCAGAAGTTCAGGGTAATTGAAGAAGAAGGAGAAGTATTTGTTATAGAAACTGAGGATTATAGAATCTTCAGGAGATTGGCATTGTGTCACAGAGTGGTGGAGTTCTGGGATAATATTAAAGAGTTTGAGGGGAGTTTTGCGGTAAGAATAAAGGGAAAAAATACCTTCGATATCGAAAAAAAGATAGCAGCAGAGATCCATAAAAAATATGGAAATCCTGTAAATCTGGAAAATCCAGAAAATGAGATCTATGGAATAAAACATGATAAACTCTATATCGGAAGAACTCTTTTTGTCATAGATAGAAAAGGGTTTGAAAGGAGAA
The DNA here is from genome assembly GCA_021159325.1 of Methanomicrobia archaeon. Lineage (GTDB taxonomy): Archaea > Methanobacteriota_B > Thermococci > Methanofastidiosales > B48-G16 > B48-G16. The sequence goes on from JAGGSA010000053.1 coordinate 465, forward strand.
AACCACAGTTCAGACCTTATTTTCATCCCTCTTCTCTTCATCCGAAGTATGCAAGAGCACTGGTAAATCTATCTCAGGCTAAAAAAGAAGTTCTCGATCCTTTTTGCGGTACTGGAGGAATACTTATAGAAGCTGGTTTGATGGGATTAAGAGTTTTTGGGATTGATATAGAAAAGAAAATGGTAGAAGGATGTAAAAAAAACCTTGATTTTTACGGAATAAAAGATTATTCAATAAAAGAAGGAAGTGCTGAAGATTTAGATTCATATTTTCAGGATATCGAGAGTACAGCTACAGATGTTCCCTATGGGAAATCCACAAAGCTAAGGGTGAAATATGAAAAAGCATTTGAAAAGATTTATGAGACCTCAGAAAATGCGTGTATTGTTCTGAACAGAGAATACAATTTTGAAAAGATAGGTTTTGAAGTTCTGGATATGGAAAAACTGAGGATGCACAGAAGTCTCACAAGATATATATACGTTTTAAAATGCGATTAGGAGAACCAAAGTTTATTCTCCCAGTTTTTTCAGCCAAACTTTCAATAGCTCAAGGACATTGAGATCTCCTATTACTCTGAGTTCATTATCCACTACGGGGATCTCCTCAAGATCATTTTTCATCATAAGAGTAAATGCATCTTTTACGGTATCATTCTCCTTTACATAGATAGGAGGAAGCATCATATCCCCGGCTTTTTTTGCCTTTGGGCCGATGCTCATAAAAGAAGAGAAATAGGTAAAATCTAGGTAAGGCTCGGGAATTGACTCTAAAAAAGCAAATTTTAAAACTGTTTTTAAAACAATTATTCCCTTGAGTTTCTTGTTCTTATCCACAACATACAGAGCCCTTGTTTTTGGATCTTTAATTATAGCTTCAACTACCTCTTTTAAAGAAGCACCTTCATTTATGAGAGATGGCTCTGTGAACAGCCTGTGAATCTCTTCTACCTTGGTGTATCTTACCGTATAATCACCAGTAACTTTTTATAAATCCTTTAATAAAAATCTATCGGATGATAGTTTTTATATATGTGGTAGCGATCTTCTCCTCCGCCATGATATTTGGCGAAATAGCTGAAAAACTCAATCAGCCGAATATTATAGGTGAACTCTTTGGAGGAATAGTTGCGGGACCCATAGCTCACAGTATTTTTTCTTTACTCCTCTCCCCTGAACATCCCTTTTTTGAATACTGGAAGCCTGAGGTCATAGAGGGAGAGATCGGGATCCTTATAGACATCGGCATGGTAATGGTCATGCTGATCGCAGGACTTGGTACAGAACTTGAGGATATCACCTCATCAATGAAAGACTCTTCGCTGACAGCCCTTCTGGGAGTGTGCTTTCCATTATTGATTGGATACTTCACAGGAATCTTTTTTGGGTATTCTCACATTACATCCTTTTTTCTCGGTGCCTCTCTTTCCATTACCGCTGTAGCTGTAAGTGCAAAAACACTCATAGACCTGAAAAAGCTCCATAGCAGAATAGGGATCACGATTATGGGAGCTGCAATAATCGATGACGTTCTTGGACTTATAATTCTTTCGGTACTCCTCAGCATAATTCATGGAGAAACATTTTCTCCTGTAGAAGTACTGAAGATCGTACTGAAATCTGCTGGATTTCTTTACATAAGCGTAAAACTCGGTAGCTATCTCCTCCCGAAAATACTGAAGCAGAGATTGAGGTATGGAAAAGAACTGAGACTGGGGATCGTTTTATTCATAATACTCGTATTTTCAATACTTGCAAGACTCAGTGGTCTTCACGAGATGATAGGTGCCTTTATTGTTGGTATGCTCCTTAAAAAAACGCTTAATGATAGAGAGATAGATAACCTGATCACATGGGGGCTTGGATTCTTCGTACCTCTGTTTTTCGGATGGATAGGGTTTTCTGTAACATTTTCCTCTGTGTTCAGTCTCTTAACGTTTGTTGTAATAATGGCTGCAGTTACTGGAAAAATTATCGGATGCGGGATGGGAGCTCTTATGAGCGGTTTATCTCCGAAGGAAAGCCTGGCTGTTGGAGTTGGGATGAATGGAAGGGGAGCTGTAGAACTCGTCCTCGCAGGAGTAGGGCTGGAGTTCGGAATAATCCAGCAGGAGTTATTTTCTGTAATCGTTTTCATGGCATTTTTCACAACTATAACAACTCCGTTAATATTAAAACTATTGATGGAAGATAGCTCAGTAGAAAAAAATAAAAAGAGTGGAAATAAAAAGGATATTAATGTCAATCAAAGGAAAGTTTTTGAAACACACCAAGGAAGAGATAAAAAAGATGCTTGAAGGTACAGAGTTACATAAAGAGATTAAGAAAAGAAGAAGTTCTGATAAGAAAAAAGTGAGGTTTCCAGAGAGAATGCGTGTTAAAGATGTGATGAAAGAGCCTGCAAAGATAAAGGAGGACACAAAGATCAGGGACCTTCTTGATCTTCTCGAAGAAACACAGAGAACATGCTTTATTGTGGTGGATGATGAAAATAAAGTAAAGGGTATAGTAACGGATAGCGATCTTTTGAAGATAGTAAGAAGACCAAGGAAGAGAAGGGGAGTATGGGGAGTGGAGTACAGATGCCTCACCATGAGAGGAGCTGAAACAGCCGGCGATATAATGACAAAAAACCCGATCTCTGTGAAGCCTGAGTGTAAGCTTGAAGATGCTGCGAGTATAATGAGGGATTATAAAATAAGACACCTGCCCGTTATCGATGAGGGTAAACTGGTGGGAACGATCGATCTCAGAGACATACTCCTGGTATTGAGGATACTTCTCTAAGGGGAGAGAATGGATTATCTCCTTGTAATAATTTTATTTTTATTGGCTGCGAAACTTGGTGAGGAGATAGCTGAGAGAGTAAAGATGCCTCCCGTGATGGGAGAGCTGATAATGGGTATTATAATAGGTCCCTCTGTTCTCAGAATCGTTTCTCCCTCTGAGTTCACATGTAATCTCGCAGGAATTGGGATCATACTGCTTCTTTTCCTCGCAGGACTGGATACTGACATATCAGATCTAAGAAGATCCGGAAAACCCTCCTTTCTTTCTGCTGTGGGAGGAGTCTTTATCCCCATGCTTCTTGGATTTACCGCCGCATATCTCTTTGGGTTCCCAAAAATAGAAAGTATCTTCATAGGCGCCATACTCACCGCAACAAGTGTGGGAATAACAGTGAGAACACTTGTGGATATGAAAAAACTGGATACTGAGATAGGAATGACGATCCTTGGAGCCGCTGTGATAGACGACATCATAGGGATCATGATCCTCACGATCCTCGGGAGCCTTTCCTGCTTTTCCCTTTTTGGTTTTTTTGGTGTTGCAGGTAAAATTCTTTTATTTTTTGCCTTAACACTTTATTTAGGATTGAAATTTGTTTCTAAAGCAGTTGTGAGAATTCAGAGACTTCGCATACCTGAAGCTCTTCTATCTTTTTCACTGATCTTCATGTTCATTGTCTCCTTCATAGCCAAAAGCATAGGTCTTGCAGAGATAACTGGCGCTTTTTTTGCAGGAATAATACTCCACAGAACGAGTCAGAAAGACATTATAAGTGAAAAAATGTATTCCATAGGATACTCAATCTTTATTCCTATATTCTTTGTGAATATAGGGGTTGAGACCAATATAGAAACAATTCCTCAGATAGGACACTTTGCTCTTGCAATTGCTTTCGTAGGTATAATAGGTAAGGTCATTGGCTGTGGACTGGGTGCGAAGATGGGAGGATTTAACTCTATGGACTCGCTGAGAATAGGTGTGGGAATGATACCGAGAATGGAGGTGGCTCTGATCATGGCAAGAACAGGATTGAGATCAGGAGTTATAGGAGAGTCAGTTTTTTCCATCACGATAGTCATTGTTATTATCACAACATTTATCACTCCTCTATTACTGAAGATGGCTTTTAGAAAATGATCATACCTTCCCTGCTTCTCCAGCCCTTGTTACTGCATATCTCACTCCCAATGGTCCAATTATTTCAAAAACAACTGTTGTGGCAGTTATGATTGTAATCGCCATAGCCCCCAGTTCAGTTCCTATGCTTCCGTAGGAAGATAATCTCGTGGCAACAAAAGATGCTAACCCCACTGCAACACCTGCCTGAGAGAGTATGGTAAATCCAAGGTACTTCTGAATTATCGGATCTGCCTTTCCTATTACGCTACCTGCATAGGCGCCTCCAATCAATCCAAAGGATCTGCATATGACATATACTATCCCAAGAGATCCCATTGTGATAAGGAGATGAGGCTTCAGTTCCAGTCCTGCAGTGGTGAAAAATAGAATGTATATAGGAGGAAGAAAATTTTCTATTCTTTCAAAGTAGAGAGATCCTCCCTGAGGAGCCTGATTCACAAAACTGGCTCCCAGAAACATGCAGGCAAGTATAAGAGAAAAGCCGAAGGTCTGAGCCAGTGTAGCACATATCAGGATGCTTACAAGGGACATCATAAATACATCCTCTCTTCCCCTCTTTCTTTTTGTGAAAAAAGCGAGACCCGTACCGATCACCACTCCAAGAACAGCAGCACCACCGATCTCTGTAAGGGGTTTTAGAATTACAGATGAAACAGAGGTAGTACCTCCAAGAAGAGCCTTTATAACTGCAAAGGATATAACAAAGAGTATTATTGATGAGGCATCATCAAGTCCAACAACAGCTGTTGCCATCTTACTTAAAGGTCCCTTTGCCTTTGCGTCATGCAATGCTGCTATCGTACCTGCAGGTGCTGAAGCCGGAGCAAGAGATGCAAAGATCAGTGCAATAATTAAATCATGTTTTAAAATATATGCACCAAGGAGCACCAGAAAAAAAGCACCAAAGGACTCACCGAGTATTATTATCCAGACAGTTTTACCTGCCTCTTTTAAAAAATCGAGTGTAAATGTACCCCCAATGATAAAAGCAACAAGTGCAAGGGTGAAACTTGTTATCTCTCTCGTTGCATAAGGGCTTAACTCAACTATATGAAACACAGGTCCTAAGAGTATCCCTGCGGCGATATACCCCACGATCGATGTGAGACGAAGATGATGAGTAAGTGTACCTATAAAAAATCCCGTGACAATTATAATCCCTACGATCATTGAACCAGGTTCCGTCATAAGATCATGCCTCTGAATTCATGTTTTTCACTTCAAATTACTTCTATAAAAGTTTTTCCAGATCATGGGATAGCACATTTCTGATATAGATTAAATTTTTTTCCTGATCCAGTCCTCATAAAATTCTTTTATTGATTTAAATATCAGATCTGCATTTTTCAGTGTTTCTCTTGTCCCTGATCCGCTCAGAACTCCTATCGTAAGACATCCCAGTTTCTTTCCAGCCTCTATTTCAAAGTGATGATCCCCCACAACAACACTTTTCTCTGGTTCTGAGTTCAGTTTTTTCAGGGCAATCTGTATATGCATGGGATCTGGCTTTACCTTCTCAACATCATCCCTTGAGAGTATGAGATCGATGTAATCTATTATTTTTGTATTTTCTGCAGACATAATGGAGGATTTCCTGTTATTTCTCGTTATAATTCCTATCTTAACATTTTTTTTCTTTAAATATCTGAGACACTCTAAAGTTCCTTCTATCAATTCAGACCTCTCTGCTGCTTTTTCTTCCTCTTTTTCTATATACTCTATTGCCTTTTTTCTCAGAGTCTCGTCTTTTATTTTATCCACTGTTTCCAGTATAGAAGTACCCATTTTTCCGATCATTTTCTCAAGGTCCTCTCTTATCTTTCTAAAATTGAGCTTCATTCTTATAAGTGTCCCGTCCATGTCAAAAAGAAAAGTATCATACATTATTTTCCCATTCCTGAAAGAATTTCCTGCATTTATTTTTAAAAGACTCTACATCTGAGTCATTTACAATGACTTTATCTGCCAGTGCTATGGCATCACCGAGACCAAAGCTCAGTTCTCTGAGATCTCTTTCCAGAAAATCCCTGTACTTTTTGGGATCATCTTCTCTTCCTCTTTTCATCAATCTTTTAAATCTATCCTCAGGTGAGGAATGGATCGCTATAAGGTAACATCTGTAATATTTAGAGAACTCCCTGACTTCTTCATAGCTTCTTATTCCATCTATAACAATTTTTTCAGGATTTTTTATTTTATCCACTGTGATTTTTGCCAGTGCTGCTTTTCCGTATTCTTTTCTCAGGATCTCAGCAATGTATCCACAATCCTTTTTGCTGTATCCTCTTCTCAATGTTTCTTCTCTTACGACATCTCCTAAGGATAAAATATCATATCCAAACTCTCTTGCAACATCTGTGAATATGCCCTTTCCACTTCCTGGCATGCCAACAACACATATCATACTACCCCAAGGAAATAAAAATTTTTAAAGTTTCTCCATAAAATATATCAAAACAGGTGTTCAGTCTTTTTTCATCCAATATACCTCCTTAAAAGCAACAGAACAATAGCAAAAAGAATGACCCCAAGATCATGTGGGGTAATAATACATTTTTCTCCTTCTCAATCTCCGGGACTCTGCCGCCAAATTCATAGTCGCCATTTATCCCAAAAATATCCAGTATCCATGGTGTTATATCAACTATCTTACAGTTTATTTTTATGATCTATACGGTATTTTGGAAACAGACTCTTTCCTGAGGAACAGCAATAGTTTTATAATGATGGTTTTTTCATATGACACCAAGATACTGTTTTACCTTTTCTTTTATATTCTTTTCGTATTTTTTCAGATCTTCTTCAAGCTTTTCTTTATCTATCCTGAATCGTGCTTCAAAACTTCTACCCTGTAACTCAGCAGTATACTCAATTTCCTCCTTAAAGTTTGCATAGTTTTCTAAAAGTGACTTCATCGGAAACTTTGTTATCCCGTCACTTCCAGAGAGCAGAAGAAGCCCTATCATTGATATTTTATCGATCCATATCCCTGTTATGATCTCAAGTTTCGGAAATTCAATCCTTGTCCTGGCTACTATCTCAGAGTAGTAGAGGGAGGAGGGAGAGGGAAATTTTTCATATATTGTGTTTTTTTGTGGATTCAGTGCATAGAATGTTACTCTATCTATTTTATAATCCCTTATTATGGAAAAAAGATTATCAAGTTTTTCTTTTTTCTCTCCCAACCCAAGTATTATTGTGATGGCTGTTTTAAACCCAAGGTCTTTTGCATCTTCAAGCATCTCAAGGACTTTTGAAAAAGGCTTGCTCGGACAGATAACCCTGTGAAGATCAAAGTCAAATGTCTCCAAGGATCCTGTAACACCTTTTATTTCATCTCCAAATACCTCCATCTCTTTTTTACTCATTATTCCTGTATTCAACCATACTTTCTGATACGCTTCAGATATCTTTTCGGCTATCTCTTTTATCTCTTTCAGGGAATAAACGCCGTATCCACCTGAAAGAAACTCTATATTCCAGTTGAGATTTTTACAGATTAAAACTTCAGCAAGTACAGAATCCAGAGTTCGTTTAGCCTTTTTTGATGTATTCAGGGTGGACATATAGCAGAATTTGCAGTCTCTTTTTTCGCAGTACCATGAGAGAAAAACTGCTCTTTCTATAGTGATCTTTTTATGATATTTTCTTGTAATTCTATCAGCTTTTTCAATGAGATCGAGCATACTTTATTTTATCCCGAGGTTATAAAAAGTTTTTAGTTCTAAAAATTAAAAAATAGATTCATGATATATCTAAAATTTTTATTTTATATTTTACATCTTCACTCCTCTGAACAATCCCATTTTTGGCAGTCTCTTCTTTCCAAACTGCTTGAATAACTTTTTCATCATGTTATACTGATTCAGGAGATCTCTTATATCCTTCTCATTTCTGCCTGATCCCTTAGCTATTCTCTTGATTCTCGAATAATTTATTATTTTTGGATTTTCAAGCTCTTCCTCTGTCATTGAATCCATGACCACCTTATAGATCTTTAACTTTTCTTCACTTGTTTCAAGGGTATCCTTTGGAATATTGAATCCCAATCCAGGTATCATCTGTACTATCTTCTGAAGTGATCCCATACTTGATACCATCTCTAACTGTTTATACATATCTCTTAGATTGAACTTTCCTGTCATAAATTTCTCAGCATATTTCTCATCTATCTCCTCTTTTGCAGCTTCTTTGACTTTTTTAAGTAATGTTTCAAGATCTCCAAGACCCAGAAGCCTGGAAACAAACTTCTTGGGATCGAACTCCTCAAGATCATCTATCTTTTCTCCTTCTCCAATGAACTTTATCTTTGCTTTTGTCATGGCTGCAGAGGACAATGCTCCACCACCCTTGGCAGATCCATCGAGTTTTGTCACTATGATGGAACCAACAGGTGTTGCTTCACTGAATGCCTTTGCCTGTGGCATTGCCTGCTGACCTATGGTACCATCTATAACGAGGATAACTTCATTAGGATTTACAGCTTTTGAGATCTTTTTCATCTCTTCTATCAGTCCCTTCTCCTCCTTATGCCTTCCCGCTGTGTCAACGATGATTACGTCATATTTCTTCTTCCTGAAGTATTTCACTCCCTCTTTTGCAAGTTTAATCGCATCCTTTTCATCGGGGTCTCCAAAAACTTCTATATTATGTGGTGAGCAGTACTGCTGTAACTGATGATACGCCCCGGGTCTCCATGTATCCGAACAAACAATACCAACTTTAAACCCTCTCTTCTGGAAGAATCTTGCCAGTTTTCCTGTTGTAGTTGTTTTTCCACTCCCCTGGATTCCCACCATTAAAAGAACCGTAGACTCTGAAGGATTCAGATAGATCTGTTCATGTTTTTCTCCTAGAATTTTTGTTAATTCATCATAAACTATTCTTATTATATGTTCCTTCCTGGACACGCCCTTTGGAAGCTTTTCTTCAAATGCTCTCTTCTCTATATTTTTGGATAACTGAAAAACAAGCTCTATATTCACATCCGCAGCTATCAGGGCTCTCTGGATATCCTTGACTATCTCTTTTATGAGTTTCTCATCTACAACTCCTCTTGTCAGTTTTTTCAGTGCTTTATTCAGTGCTTCTCCTAAAACTTCAAGTGCCATTTTCTCGCCTTCTTATTTTATGAACTTATGATTTAAAACTTTTTTCTATAACAGTTTTGCTCCTTGGAGACGGAATTATCTTCATCTTCGCATCTTCAAACTCTCTGTATAGATACCTTCCTTTGAAAAATCTGTCAAGAAAAACAGCTAATGCTGCCACCTCAGAATGTGGCTGGGAACCTATAGATATATTGTAATCTGCCTTTTCATACACCTCAGGAGGTACCTTTTCAGCTCCAACAACTATGAGGATATCTTTATCCTTACATTTTTCTCTGATTTCATCGATTTTGTCTATTTTCTCCCCATACATTGTCAGATGGATTATTATTCCCTTCCATTCGCTGAGAACTTTTTTATAACTTTTAAATTCAACAAAAAAATCTCCTCCCCACGTTTTTCTTAATTTATCCATGTTCTCTTTTATTTTCTCATCTTTTCTCCAAAGAAAAACTCCATCGGCTCCAAAAGCTCTTGCAACAAGACAAACATGTGTTGTTATTCTTTTATCCCTCTGAGGTCTGTGTCCCATTCTCAGAACAGCGATCAATATCTCACCTTGATCTTCCAAACTGTTGACTCAAGGTCTCCGTAGTAATAATTCTCAAATGTTATATAATCCGGCATTCTCTTGAGCGTTTCGAAGTAGAAGATCACTCTCAGTCCATTTTTTGGGGGTATTTCTTTTATTGTTTCAAAGTTTTCAGCTTCGAATGATACCATTATCAATCTTATCCACTGTACCTTATATTTTTCCCCTCCTTTATCAAAAAGATAGATCTTTTTCAGATTAAAAGATTGAGGAGTATCTGTTCTGTTTTCAAAAAGAACTTCAACAGCTGTGCTTGGAGATTCTTCAGGATTATACCCTGTGGGATTGTATATCTTTCTCACCTGAACACCTATTCTGCCATCTGAAGTATATTCCCCCATTTCTCCTTCGATCGAATTCTGCACCCATTTTATCTTTTCTTTTGTTTCCAAAGGTGGTGGTGGGGGTGTTGTTGTGGGAGGTACCGTTGTAGGGGGTACAGTCTCTGGCTTTGTGGGAGGTACTGTTGTAGGAGGCGAGATCTTTGTCTGAGTGGGGGCTGTTGTCGGTGTTGGCGTGGGAGGATAGGTCTCCACAGGTTTTTCGCTGTTGATAACATATAAAATTGCTGAGATCATGAAAATTACTCCAATTATTATAACTACATATATTCCCCAATCTCTGGAGGGAGTTTTTTCTTTCTTATTCATAGAGTTGTATATACAGTTCTGAGCTTAAAAAGATTGCGTAAGAATTATAAAGAGTTCTGGCTATGTAAGATGATGCTTGATCTGATAATAGGATTCAGTGTTATAGTACTTTTGATAAGAAAAAAAGTTAACTATGGCCTTTCAATGATACTCGGAGGTATTATTATGGGAATTATTGATAGATTCAATACCTCTGATTTCTATTTTGTTGTTCAAAAGACCCTGAGTTACCCAACATTAAGATTGATACTCATAGTTCTGATGATCAACATCCTGGGATACCTTTTGAGAGAGTTTGGACAGATAGAGAGGGCATTGGGGGATCTGAGATTCCTTGGATCCAAAAGTATTCTTGTTCTCATCCCTCTTGTTTTTGGGCTGATGCCAATGCCAGGGGGTGCTCTTGTTTCTGCTCCGATAATAGATCCCGAAGCCTCAAAGTTAAATCTCTCTCCCGAGAGAAAAACATTCATAAATTTCTGGTTCAGGCATGTTATATTCTTTATTTTTCCATTGAGCACTGCCATAATTCTTGCTTCAGAACTCGGGAATATAAGTGTCTACAGGATAATATTTTATCAATTACCTTTCTTTTTCATAGCTGTAATTCTTGGATTCTGGAAGATAAGAGATATAAAAAATGAAAACAAAGGCGGAAAACCAAGTATCATGTTCATCTGGTATCTTCTCCCCATAATTCTTGTGATAATTTTGAACATACTTTTCGGGCTGGATTTTATCTATGGATTGATCCTGGCCATATTTTTAGTTTTTGTACAGAATAGAAGTAAAAATTTTAAGATGATACCAAAAGGATTCTCCTACAATCTTGCACTTGCCATCTTCGGAATAATGTTCTTCAGATTCGCAGTGGAAAGAACAGATGTGATGGAAAGCTTTCTTGTTGATTGGGTACCGAAGGAAGTACTTCTTGTCTTCGTCCCATGGATAATCGGGATGGCTACAGGTTTAAATATGGCAGCCATAGGGATATCATTTCCTGTACTTCTCCCCTTGATAGACTCTCCTGTATATGTTTCCATTCTCTATGTCTCATGTGTTCTGGGTTATCTCTCCTCTCCGCTGCATCTATGTCTTATAGTAACAAATGAATATTTTAAATCAAAACTTGGAAAAGTATACAGATTGTTTTTCCCGCTATTGCTGATTCTTCTTCTCTGTAATCTCATTTATGCGTATCTAGTATAAATAAAAAAGAAAAAAGATTATGTCTTAGTTTTTCTATGATAGTAAAATACCAGTATCGACGGCAATCCAAAGAGTGCGGCAGCGAAGGCAAGTACGATGACTATGGCCACAAGGGATCCGAACCTTGCCATTGCTGACATTGAGGAGAACGATAGTATGAAAAAGCTTCCTGCAGTTGTTAGGGTGGCAGATATCAGAGCTTTTCCCACATTCAATACTGTGTTTTCCACCGATTTCTCTGCATCCTTTGTTTTTTCAAACTCCTCTCTGTACCTGTGAATCACATGTATGGAAAAGTCTATCCCTATCCCAACAATTAGAGCTGAGACCATTACTGTGAATATATCAAGGTCCCATCCTGCGAGTTTGAGAACTCCAAACTCCCATGCTATTGTAAAGCCAAGAGGCAGAACTGAGAATATACCGAGGGGCAACGATCTGAAGAGCAGTGTTACAACTATCAGAGAGAGAATGAGTGCAAGGAGTGTTGTCTTTATCTGCGTGGATGTTATGCCCCCCATTATATCAGCTATAAGAGGAGGAGCTCCTCCGACTTCGTAACTCATCGATGTATAATTTCTGAGAATATCTCTTACTTCCTCTGTTATTCTTCTGTCATCTTTATCGGTCGCAGTATTCACATAGACAAGAACAATACCCTCCTGTAGATATTTCGGGCTGTTTCTGTCCATGACCAGTGTCTGTCCGATCATCGCAGCGGTCTGTGGATTGGCAAATGCAGAGTTCAGATCTCCATGGGTCTGGTACAAAGCGTCTGCATAACTGAATACTTTAAGAACAATGGGATTTCCCTCCTCATTTTTCAGATCTATGCTTCTTATTTCATTTTCAAGGGCGAGGACTTCACGGTAATTCTTGATCACATCGCCTTTCACGAGGATAACAAGAGGCTCTCCCTGAGTACCAAACGTCTCTGAGATCTCATTCTGTGTGGATATTGTCTTTGAGTTCTTTGGCAACATGTCATTGTAGTTCATAGAAGTGGAGATTCCGGGTATCAATGCCACACATAACAAAGTGATAACTCCTATAACAGCTATCACGACTTTCCTGTGTCTGAGTGCGAGAAGAGAGACTTTATCAAGGAAGTAATTTACCCTGGAAATTCTTTTTACTTTCTCTGTCTTATTTCTGTCCCTCAATACTAAAAGGGATGGCATCAGAGTTACCACCAGCAAAAAGCTGAAGAGTATCCCGAGTACAAGAAGCATTCCAAAGTTCCTGAGGGGTGGAAGATCAGATACGGCAAATGAACCAAATCCAAAGGCTGTTGTAACAGCCGTAAGTAAAACAGCTACACCCACAGTTTTTACACTGATCACCGCACTTTTTGATGCTTTTTCTCCCTTATTTCTCTCTTCATAGTACCTGTTCAGCACATGGACTGTATACGCTATTGCAACTCCGAGAAGCAGTGGTGCAACTCCAACAAATATGTTGGAGAACTTTATCCCTGTGTGTCCCATTATACCAAGAACCCATATCAGAGCGATGATTATCACCAGAAAAGGCAAAAAGACATCTGAAAGTCTCCTGTATGTCAGAAACAGCACAACAAAGATCAGAAGAATTGCAGAGGGCAGCAGAACCCTATTATCCCTGTCCATCACCTTCAGCATTTCATCTGACCGGGTCAGCTCACCTGTGTATGAAACCCTGAGAGTTTCAGAATCATACTTTTTCAGAATATTTATATACTCCTTTATATCTCCACTGTAATCAGGATTCACCCTCACCCTTATCAACGCAGCTTTGCCATCTTCTGTCAGGATATCCTTCAATTTTTGCTGAAGTTCAGGGGATTTAACAGCCACAGGCATCATTTCTTCAGAAACATTGTTGGTTTTGAGGATATCCACATACGAAGTCACATCTAATGCGAAATTCGGTATTGCTCTTATCTCATTCTCAAGTTTTTCTATTTTGGCTATAGCTTCAGGAGATGTAACGTCTCCCTTCAGAAGTATCATTTCATAATTCTGGCCTCCAAATGTCTCTGTAAACTCTAAGGTGGCCTTCACAGATTCTTTTTCTTTCGGTAAAAAGGACATCATGTCCGTTTCTTTTTCTATCTTTAATATTCCAGAGCCTAAAATTAGTGTTACAATAAGTACTGCTATTATCACAGTTTTAGGTCTCTTTTCACATGATTCTGCAATCCTATCCAGTATCATTTTATTCCCTCCTGAGTTTCTTACTTCTGAGTATAAGGTACCTTATACACCTATATAAAAACTTTTCGGTTCAAACTTGACATTGTTATATTACAAAAATTTGTATATATCCATGAGATATGATTGCTGTCCCATTAAAAATATGAGTAATTACTTTCATAGATTAGGTCAATAATTTTTCCAATAAATACCTTCCCCCCCCAGATCAATAATAACAGGAGACTCGTCTTCCTCCTCAGCACTTATTTTCTTACCC
>JAGGSA010000097.1 GCA_021159325.1 Methanomicrobia archaeon
AAAAATTATATAAAAAATGAAAGCGATATCTTAAAAAGAAGGATCTGGAGGAATGTATATGAATATAGAGGAAATAAGAACTGCTATGGAAAAATATGGAGTGCCTGGAAGGGATTTATATGAACTGCCTACATCTCCATTGAGTTTCCCGGATGGTGCAAACTACAGGATGGAAATTTCAGGAGTTGAGAGGTTATCAACTCTTGAGGCTTTAGTGGATGAGATGGAAAAGAGAGATGTCCCTGTACACAGATTGATAAGTGTTGTTATGGGTTCCACATATCTGGATGATGAGGAACTGGAAGATTTTGCCAGACTCGCAAAGGAAAAAAGAATGGAGGTCATTATGACCCCTGGTCCAAGAAGTGGATGGGATACAGGAAGACAGATAGCAACGCCTGAAGGTGTTCTTTCAGGAGCTAGAATAAGGGGAAGTGACAATCTTTCATATCTTATTGCGGATATTATAAGGTGCGTAGAGCTTGGGTTCAGAGGATTTCTTGTTATGGACGAGGGTGCTCTCTGGCTTCTTTCACAGCTGAGAAAAGAGGGTGTTATACCGAAGGACACAGTCTTTAAAGTTTCTATATATGCTGGACATGGAAATGCTGCAGGTGCAAAGGTTCTGGAGTCCTTAGGAGCAAATACCTTTAATCCCCTCGGTGATTTAAGCCTTCCGATGTTTGCATCTATAAGAAAAGCTGTAAAGATACCCTTAGATGTCCATATAATCCTTTCGGAGTCTTTTGGAGGATTTAACAGAATGTGGGAAGGAGCTGAATTAGCGAGAGTTACCTCTCCATGCTACTTTAAGATAGAGCCGGGAACGGCATTGGCTATCGGCAGTGGACTTTACAGACCATGGACATCTGATGATCTACTTGCCAAGATGATACGGGACAAGGTGAAGTATGCAGAGATCATCAGAGATCTGATAGAGAAGATCAATCCAGAACTGAAGTTATCAGAGCAGGGGCCGAAGGATTTAGCTATCCCCAAGTGATTCTATGTACAGCTACACCGGAAAAATTTTGAGAATAGATCTATCTAAGGACAGAATCTCAGAAGGAAGATTGAAAGAAAGAGATGCAAAAAAATTCATAGGGGGGAAAGGTCTTGGAGCAAAGCTTCTCTTCGACGAGATCGATCCCCAGATCGATCCTTTATCCCCCCGCAATACCCTGATACTTTCCACAGGTCCTTTAACAGGTACATTAGCTCCTACCTCTGGGAGATGGTGCATCGTTACAAAATCTCCTTTAACTTCTCTTTTCCTGGATTCACAGATAGGAGGGTACTTCGGTGCAGAGATGAAGAAAGCAGGATATGATTTTATCATCATAAAGGGAAGAGCAGAGAATCCTGTATATATAACTATAGAAAACGAAGAGGTGGAGATAAAGGATGCAGAAAACCTCTGGGGTAAAAATTCATTTGAAACAGAAGAGATCCTAAAAGATAAGGGTAGAGTTCTCTCCATAGGTGTGGCCGGAGAAAAGCTTGTAAAGTTTGCCTCCATAAACACAGACCTACGAAGAAATGAGAGAGGAGGTAATGCTGGAAGAGGCGGAGCTGGAGCTGTGATGGGATCAAAGAACTTAAAGGCAGTTGTAATAAAAGGAAACAAAAAAATAGAATATGCTTATGAAGAAAAATTCAGAGAAGCAGTAAAAAAATCGCTAAAAATAATAAAAGAGAACTCTTTCATACCATTAAGAAGAAAATATGGTACACCCATATGGATAAATCCTGTCAATGAAAATAAACTATTACCAACATACAATTTCTCGAAAGGATACTTTGAAAAGGCTGAAAATATTTCTGGAGAGACAATGCATGAGAAAATAGTTGTAAAGAACAAATCATGTTTTAACTGCCCCATAGCATGTGGAAAGTTTACAAAATTCAATTTCAATGGAAAGGAGTATGAGCTGGAGGGACCTGAGTATGAAACTATAGCACTCCTGGGCAGTAACTGCGGAAACGAAAGAATAGAAGATATAGCATATCTGAGCTATCTCTGCGATGACTTTGGCCTTGATACAATATCTACCGGTAATATAATCGCATTTGCAATTGAAGCTGCAAAGAAAGGATTGATAGATCTTGATATAGATTTCAATGACCCGATAAAACAGGGAGAACTGATAAGAAAGATAGTTTACAGAGAAGGGATAGGAGATGATCTCGCAGAGGGAGTAAAAAGATTTTCAGAGAAGGTAGGAGGAAAAGAATTTGCAATACAATCAAAAGGAATGGAGTTTCCGGGATACGATCCAAGAGGAGCTTTTGGAATGGCATTAGCATATGCTACAAGTGATAGAGGGGCGTGTCATCAGAGAGTATGGACTGTGAGAGCAGAGATAGAAGGGAATATAAAACCAAGGTACGGTATAGAAGGAAGAGCGAGGCTTGTTAAGGAGGGACAGGATGAAAGGGCATGCTGTTTCTCATTGGTTCTCTGTGATTTTGCACCTTTCGATGTGGACACATTTGTGGAACTGTTGAATACAGCTACAGGATTTGAGTACAGTAAGGAGGAGTATCTTAAAACTGGAGAGAGAATATGGAATCTGACAAAGATCTTCAATATAAAAAACGGTGTGACAAGGAAAGATGAGAGTATCCCCAAGAGGATTTTGGAAGAAAAATTGGAGATAGATGAAGCTAAAATAGGCAGAGAAAACTTTGAGAAAATGCTCTCTGAATACTATGAACTGAGAGGATGGGATGAAAATGGTGTTCCAAAAAAGGAAACATTAAAAAACTTGGATTTAGAGGGATACTTATGAAATGGATAGCTGATAGTATAAAAAACGCACCTCCTTCTGTTCTTGAGAAGGTGTTGAAGATAGCTTCAGAGCATAAAGATGTTATAAGCCTCTCAATAGGAGAACCCGATCTCGATACTCCCGGACATATCATAGAGGCAGGAATAAAAGCATTAAAGACAAAGTATACCCACTACACATCGAATTTAGGATTCCTTGACCTGAGAAAGGCAATAGCAGAAAAACTTGATAAAGAAAATAACTTCAAAGTAGATCCAGAGAATGAGATCATCGTAACATGCGGAGCTGGAACAGCCATAGATCTTTTCATGAGAGCTGTTTTAAATCCTGGAGACGAGATAATTGTACAGGACCCTGGATACTTCAATTATATCTATGTGAGTGCATTTCTCAATACAAAAGTTGTGCCTGTGCATGTAAAGGAGGAGAACAATTTTTCCCTGAAACCAGAAGATCTTGAAGAGAAAATAACTGAAAAAACAAAGCTATTGATTATAAACTCGCCGGCAAACCCCACTGGAAGTGTAATTCCTGAGAAAGACCTGAGAAGGATAGCAGATATAGCCATAGAAAATGATCTTTTAGTTCTGACTGATGAAATTTACGAGAAGCTGATATACAATGAGAAACATTTCTCCATAGCATCGATACCTGAAATGAAGGAAAGATGTGTCCTGATAAATGGATTCTCAAAAGCTTATGCCATGACAGGATGGAGAGTTGGATATGCAGCTGGAAACAGAGAAATAATAAATAAAATGGGTATAATATCCGTATATACAACTATATGCGCCCCTGCTGTTTCTCAAAGAGCAGCTTTGGCAGCCCTGAGAGGAGATCAGAGATGTGTGGAGGAGATGAGAAGAGAGTATGATAAAAGGAGAAGATATATGGTAAAAAGATTAAATGAGATAGGAGTTCCAACTGTAATGCCTAAGGGAGCCTTCTACACATTTCCAAATGTTTCACAGTATGGATCGAGTGAAGAGGTATGGAAACTCTTTTTAGAAAAGGCTAAAGTCTCTACAACGCCTGGAACTGCTTTTGGAAGATATGGAGAGGGGTATCTGAGATTCTCTTATGCAAACTCCATGGAAAACATAGAAAAAGCTCTAAATAACATAGAGGAGGTGATAAAGAATGTATAATATAGTTTTTATCGGTTTTGGAGTTGTTGGAACAGGATTGGCTGAGATCATGCACAATAAAAAAGATTATTTGAAAAATAAATATGGATTTGAGTACAACGTTCTGGGAGTATGCGATCTTATAAAGGGATCTATCTACGATGAGAATGGACTCGATCTTGAGAAGGTACTTAAATTAAATAAAGAAAAAGGAAAGATAATAGATTATCCAGCAAAAGAAAAGGGATTGAAAAGTGTGGAGATGATAAAAAAACCTGAAGTGGATATAATTGTTGAGGTTACACCCACAAATGTAAAAACTGGAGAACCTGGACTCACTCATTACAGAACTGCTTTAGAAAATAAAAAACATATTGTATCCACAAATAAAGGACCTGTAGCCCTGAAATATAGAGAATTGAAAGAGATTGCAGATAAAAACAATGTTTATTTAGGATTTGAAGGTACTGTACTCTCTGGAACTCCTGCCATAAATCTTGCTACAAGGGATTTGGCAGGATGTGAGATAAAATCAATACAGGGAATTCTCAACGGCACTACAAACTATATTCTCACAAAAATGGAGGAAGGAAGAGAGTACGAAGATGTGCTTAAAGAGGCTCAGAAACTTGGATATGCAGAAACTGATCCAACGGCGGATGTTGAAGCATACGATCCTTTAGCAAAGATAGTTATTCTTGCCAATACCGTCATGGAGGGTAATGTAGATCTTAATAAAGTTCCAAGAGAGGGTATCACAAAGATAACCTTAGAAGACGTAAAGAGAGCAAAGAAAAATGGAAAAAGAATAAAACTTATTGGAAAAGCATGGAGAGAAGGAGGAGAAGTAAAAGCACAGATAAAACCTGAAGAGATTCCTTTAACGCATCCTTTGGCAAATGTAATGGGGGTTCTGAATGCGATCACATTTGAGACTGATGTAACAGGAGATGTTACAATAATAGGTCCAGGTGCAGGAGCTTATACGGCAGGATACGCAATGCTGACAGATATGTTAGAGATTCACAGGAGGTTTTAATTCTCTTATTTTTTTATAATGTAACTCCTTAAATTTTGAGGAGTTACCGAAACATTTTTAAAGTTTCTCAGAGACACAGAGACATGATTGAAAGAAGTGGTTTACTTCCATGTTGAAAACTTTTCTTCAAATACTCTGGGGAATTTTGAAATAATTTTCAGGAGGTTACTCTATGGCAGAAGATGAAGGAATTACAGTAAAAAAATCGGAAAATTTTTCAGAATGGTACAATCAAGTTGTTTTAAAAGCAGAACTTGCGGATTTTTCGCCTGTGAAAGGTTGCATGGTCATAAGGCCGTATGGATATGCGATCTGGGAGAATATCAGGGATTTTCTCGATAGAAGAATAAAAGAAACGGGACATAAAAATGCATATTTTCCATTATTTATACCTGAGAGCTTTTTTAAAAAAGAGGCGGAACATGTGGAAGGTTTTTCTCCAGAAGTCGCATGGGTAACCCATGGAGGAAACACAAAACTCAATGAGAGACTGGCAATAAGACCCACCTCTGAGACAATTATAAACTACATGTATTCTCAGTGGATAAGAAGCTACAGAGATCTTCCTCTCCTTATAAATCAGTGGGCAAATATTGTGAGATGGGAAACAAAGATGACAAAGCTCTTTATGAGAACAAGGGAGTTCCTATGGCAGGAGGGACATACATGCCACAGAACAAAGGAGGAAGCTGATGAAGAAGTTTTAAAGATGCTGGATGTATACAGAGAGGTATATGAAGATCTTCTGGCGATACCTGTAATACCCGGATATAAAACTGAAAAGGAGAAGTTTGCAGGTGCTTTATATACCACAACTGTGGAAGCACTGATGCCTGATGGGAGAGCAATCCAGGGAGGCACATCACATAATCTTGGCCAGAACTTTGCCAAGGTTTTTGATATAACTTTTATAGATAAGGATGAGAAAAAGAAGTACGTATGGCAGACATCATGGGGACTGACAACAAGAACTGTTGCTGCCCTTGTGATGACCCATGGAGATGATAAAGGCCTTGTTCTTCCTCCGAAAGTAGCACCGATAAAGATAGTAATAGTCCCCATAATCTTTGAAAAACACAGAGAAGCTGTCCTTAAAAAATCTAAGGAATTGAAAGATATCATAGAAAAGAGATATTCAACTGTTCTGGACGATAGAGAGGAGTATACAGCGGGATATAAATTCAACTACTGGGAACTCAGAGGTGTGCCAATAAGGATTGAAATAGGACCAAAAGATCTTGAAAATAAGCAGGTAGTTCTTGTAAGAAGGGATAGTGGTGAAAAAAAGAATGTAAAATGGGATTTACTCCTGGATGAGATAGAGAAACTTCTCGATTCGATCCAGAAAAACCTCTATAACAGAGCAAAAAATTTCCTTGAGAATAACACTGTAGAGGTGGATAATTACGAAGATCTGAAAAAAGCCATTAAGGAAAGAAAAATGGTAAAAATAAAATTCTGCTGTTCTGAAGAATGTGAAGAAAAGATCAAGGAAGACACAGGTGCCACATCTGCATGTATACCCTTTGAAGAGTTTGAAGCAGGAAAATGTGTGGTATGTGGAAAAGAAACTGGAAAAATGGTATATTTTGCAAAACATTACTAAACTTTTCTTTTCTATCTTTTTAAACTGATATTTCCAATTTTAGCTCCATAGTTGATATTTAAGCCATGGAAAAACTTCTTATAGGGGTTATTGATTACTAACTGAAAAGAGAAAAAACTTGGAATTTCACTAAGAAGTGAGGAGGCCGGGGAGTGGGGGTGTGGGAGGTGGTGAACAGAAGAGCTTTTTTGCTCCCTAGCCTCCTCAGTTATATTATATAGTTTATCATTTAAAAAGTTTTCTATTTAGTATATGTTCATATCTACCTTATCTTCATATATTTTTCGAGAGCATCCATAGCTTTTTCTATTGTTTTCAGTGGTGGCAAAAACACTGATCTGAAATGACCCTTACCATAAACAGGGCAGAAACCTGATCCATGAACAAAGAGAACATGCGCCTTATTCAATACATCAAGAACAAACTTCTTATCGTCTCCTTCTATCTTCGGGAAGATGTAGAAAGCTCCACCGGGCTTCTGTGTTGAGATTCCATCTATCTCATTGAGTCTTTTATAGATATAGTCTCTTCTTTCCCTTAACTTTTTAACAAGATTCTTTATATGATCCTGAGGACCATTTAAAGCAGCTGCCGCACCCTTTTGTGCAAGGATACTGGCACATATCCTGACCCTCGCCTGTTTGAGATACGCCTCCTTGATCTCACTGAGCTTCCCATCACAATCCCTGAAGATTGTCCATCCAACTCTCCATCCTGGAGACAGATAAACCTTGGAGATACCATTGAAGATCACAAGAGGTATATCCTTTATGAATGAAGGTGAGAGATGCTTTCCTTCATAGGTGATCATATCGTATATCTCATCAGAGATAAGGAGAATATCATTCTCTGCCACAATATTACCTATTTCTTCCAGTGTTTTTCTATCATACAATGCACCTGTTGGGTTATTGGGATTTATAACAGCAATGGCTTTTGTTTTTTCAGTTATTTTTTTTCTCATATCCTCCAAGTCTGGAGCCCAGTTTTCCTCCTCTATTGTTCTATATGGAACAGGAGTAGCTCCAAAAAACTTTGATAATGCTATGTATGGAGGATACGTTGGTCCAGGAACCAGGATTTCATCTCCAGGTTCCAATAATGCTCCGAAAAGCATCTGAATAGACTCGCTGACGCCATTTGTTACAACTATATCATCAACACTTATATCGAGATTGTTTTTCTTTTTTTCTCTCTCCACTATAGCCTCTCTCAGTTCAAGAAGACCTTCAGAGTCTCCATATCCATTGAATTTTTCCATCTCTTCAATCACAGCCTTTTTCATATGTTCAGGAGTATCAAAATCAAATTTATCAGGATCCCCTATGTTAAGTTTTAAAATCTCTACTCCTTTTTTCTCAAGTTCTCTTGCTGGAAGAACAACGTCTCTTATGGCATACTCTATCTCCATTGCTCTTTTTGCTGGTTTCATGCTAACACCTTTCAGATACTTTTTTATACGTAACTACAGTTAAAAACTTATGTGTCTCTCGGTGCCTGCAAAGATAATGAAGATCGAAGATGAAGATCACGCTATTGTTGATTATGGAGATGGTACCAGCAGAAGAATAAACATCTCCCTTGTGGATGTCAGAGATGGCGATTATGTTCTTGTTCATGCAGGGTTTGCGATTCAGGTTATGGATAAAGAGGAGGTAAAAGCCACTCTTGAAGCTTTTAAAGAAATGGTGGAAGGATTAAATGTTTCATTTAAAGGATAGAGATCTGGCAAAAAAAATAGTTGAAGATATCAAAAAAAAGAATTTGAATCTGAGATTTATGCACGTTTGTGGAACACATCAGGATACACTTGTAAAAAATGGACTTGATGTTCTGTTCAGAGAGTGTGGCATTGAAATAAGACAGGGACCTGGATGTCCTGTCTGTATCACGACCCCCAAAGAGATCGAGAAGATAATGCTTCTGGCGAGAAAAGGCAAGATTATAGCAAGTTTTGGAGACATGATAAATGTTCCGGGAGAAAAAGAGTCTCTGAGGGATCTAAAGGGAGAAGGATGTGATATAAGAACTGTTTACAGTATAGAAGACGGTGTAAACATAGCAGAGGAAAACAGAGACAGAGACGTTATTTTTATGGCAGTTGGATTTGAAACAACAGCTCCTTCCACTGCCTCTGTTATTTTAGCAGATCCACCCCCCAATTTTTCCATTTTAAGCTGTCACAGGATGATCCCACCAGCTTTAAAGGCGATACTGGAGATGGGGGAGATCAGAATAGATGGTTTTATCGAACCAGGTCATGTCTCCACGATCATCGGTACAGAGCCTTACGAGTTTCTCTCTGAGGATTATAAAATCCCCCAGGTAATAGCAGGCTTTGAACCTATAGATCTTCTGATGAGTGTATGGATGCTTGTGAAGCAGGTAGAAAAGGGAGAGGCAATTGTAGAAAATGAATATACAAGAGCTGTAAAAAAAGAGGGAAACCTAAAAGCGCAGAAAATGCTGAGAGAAGTGTTTGAAAAAGAGGATGCAAAGTGGAGAGGTTTTCCCGTTATTCCGGGATCAAAAATGAAACTGAAAAAGAAGTTTGAAGAACATGATGCAGAGAAGATATTCGAAGATGAACTTTATGAGATAGATGAAAAGGAGTTTTCAGAGCCTGAAGGCTGTCGGTGTGGTGAGGTACTTCGTGGATTGATAAGATCTGAAGAGTGTCCTCTATTTGGGAAGAGATGTATCCCATCACATCCAGTTGGACCATGTATGGTGAGTATAGAGGGAAGCTGTAATATAGAGTACAGATATGGAAGAAGAAACTCAGATTATTCAAACTCTCCATAATCTTTCTTAAACGGTGACATTTCTCTAAGCTCAGAAACGATTTCTGGAAGAACTTTAAGTAAATAATCCACATCTTTTTCGGTATTATCTTTCCCCAGTGTGATTCTTAAAGATCCATGGGCATCCTCTGGCTTCAACCCTATTGCAAGAAGGACATGACTTGGTTCCAGAGATTTTGATGAACATGCAGAGCCTGTGGAGGCTTCTATGCCTCTTGAGTCCAGTAACAGAACTAAGGATTCACCCTCTATAAATCTGAAAGAGAAATTGGCATTTATAGGTAATCTCTTCTTTGGATGTCCGTTCAGGAATGTGTTATCTATTTTCAGGACATTATCTATTATTTTATCTCTTAGTTTTTCCAATCTTGGCATTGTCCTCGGTCTTTCTTCTTCTCCTATCTTCATAGCTTCTCCAAATCCAGCAATTCCTGCTATATTCTCTGTCCCTGATCTCAATCCTCCTTCATGCCCTCCTCCATGCATTAAAGGATCAATCTTCACGCCTTTTCTTATATAGAGGCATCCCACTCCTTTGGGACCGAATATCTTGTGAGATGAAATGGAGAGCATATCAACATTCATCTTTTTTACATCTATCGGGATTTTCGTAACACTCTGAACAGCATCTGTATGTAAATACGCATTGGATTCTCCAACGATCTTTCCTATCTCCTCCATATCCTGAATGGTCCCGATCTCGTTATTTGCATGCATTATGGATACAAGAATTGTATCATCTCTTAAAGAAGCTTCAAGAACTCCTGAATCTATAAGTCCGTATCTATCAACATCCAGATATGTTACTTCAAAACCTATCTTTTCAAGCCATTTGCAGGTATTCAATACACAGTCATGCTCTATCTTTGTGGTAATTATATGCTTTCCTTTATCTTTATTTGCAAAGGCAATACCTTTTATCGCAAAATTATTTGATTCTGTACCTCCTGAGGTAAAATATATCTCGGAGGGATCTGCATTTATCACTTTTGCTATCTTCTCTCTTGCTTCTTCCAAGGCTTTTTTCGCTTCCTGCCCCATGGAATGAAGTGAGGAAGCATTTCCATATTTTTTATCAAAATAAGGTAGCATAAACTCCAGAACTCTTTTATCCACAGGAGTTGTCGCTGAATGATCCATATATATCATTTTTTCACCCCATTCTTATAATTCTCAATAGCTTTTTTCAATCCATCTGCAGCCAAATTGGAACAGTGCATTTTTATTGGTGGTAATCCATCCAGTGCATCTGCAATATCTTTTTTTGTTATTTTTTCTGCTTCTTCCAGTGTTTTTCCTTTTGCAAGTTCTGTTATCATAGAAGATGTGGCTATTGCCGCAGCACATCCCATAGTTTCCCATCCTATATCTTCTATCCTGTTATCCTTTACCTTGATATAGATGTACATAACATCCCCACAGACAGGATTCCCAACCTTACCGACAGCATCGTAATCTTTAAGCTTCCCCTTATTCCTGGGATTCATGAAATGATCTATCACCTTCTGAGAATACATGATAATATAACAGTGTTATAACTTAAAAAGGTTTGCACTTCTCTTACGAAACCTTTTTTATACTCACCAAAAATAAGATACATGAACGAAGAACAGCTCTTAAGAAAAGCAAAAAAACCTGGAGAGGATGCTCTAAAATTACATCCCTTCTATAAAGGAAAGATAGAGATAACATCCAAATGTGTCATTCGTGATTTTAACGATTTTGCGATATGGTATACTCCTGGAGTTGCAGAGCCATGTAAGGTAATAGAGAAAGACAGAGAAAAATCATTTGAATTAACGAATAGATGGAACACAGTGGCTGTGGTCTCTGATGGAACAAGAGTCCTTGGTCTTGGGGATATAGGCCCTGAAGCTGCCCTTCCTGTAATGGAAGGAAAGGCATTACTTTTTAAATATTTAGGAGGAGTGGATGCATTTCCTATATGCTTAGACACGAAAGATCCTGAAGAACTGATAAAAACTGTAAAACTTCTTAAGCCTTCTTTTGGAGGAATAAATCTTGAAGATATAGAAAAACCAAAATGCTTCTATATTCTTGAAAGATTGAGAAAGGAGATGGATATTCCAGTGTGGCATGATGATCAGCAGGGTACAGCTACAATAGAAGTAGCTGGAGCAATAAACGCCCTTAAGTTTGTGGGAAAAAAATTGAATGAAGCAAAAATTGCAATGGTCGGAGCTGGAGCTGCAAACATAGCTATAGCAAGAGTCTTAATAAAGGCTGGAGCTGAGAAGGGAAATATAATCATGGTAGATTCAAAGGGGATACTGAATGCTCAGAGAAAGGATATAGAATCCCAGAAAGATTCCAATCCATATAAGTGGGATATGTGTATAAATGCAAATAGAGAGCAAAAAGAGGGAGGAATAAAAGAAGCATTAAAAGATGCTGATATAGTCATAGCAGCCTCCAAACCAGGTCCTGGTGTTATAAAAAAAGAGGATGTTGAAGGAATGGCAGATGATGCAATTGTGTTTGCAACAGCTAATCCTGTACCTGAGATATGGCCATGGGAAGCCAAGAAAGCTGGTGCAAGAATAGTGGCTACGGGGAGAAGCGATTTTCCAAATCAGATAAATAACTCCTTAGGATTTCCAGGAATATTTAGAGGGACTCTGGATGTCAGAGCCAAAACTATAACAGATGATATGTGTCTTGCTGCTGCTTACGAGCTTGCAAAAACAGCGGAGGATAAAGGATTGAGAGAAGATTATATAGTCCCCACAATGGATGAATGGGAGGTATTTCCAAGGGAGGCTGCTGCCGTTGGTGTTCAGGCTATAAAAGATGGGGTTGCAAGGGTAAAAAAATCCAGAAAAGAACTGTTTGAAACTGCGGAAGAGATAATAAAAAGAGCAAGGGATGAAACAAAATTTTTGATGAGAGAAGGGTTTATCAGAGACCCCGGTAATTCTATCTAAAACTTTATAAAGAAAAATTTAAAATATAGTTATGGTGAGTTTATGAAAAGATATATAATAGGGGTGTTGATCTTTGTTCTCGTCTTTGCATCTATGTGTGAGGAGAAGGAGACAGAGATCACGAAGGAGAATATAGGAGAAAAGGTTGCTGAAGCCTATA
The DNA here is from genome assembly GCA_021159325.1 of Methanomicrobia archaeon. GTDB lineage: Archaea > Methanobacteriota_B > Thermococci > Methanofastidiosales > B48-G16 > B48-G16. The sequence goes on from JAGGSA010000097.1 coordinate 12,474, forward strand.
AAGATGTGGAAACATATTCCATGAACACAGAGATGACTGTAACAGTAACTGGAAATGTGGACGGAGAAGAAAAAACGATCACAGTCGTAAATAAGCAGGAAAGTGTTTATGACAGGAAAAACTCGAGACAGAAGCATCATTCAAAGGTAACAATGAGTGGAGAAGGGATGAATTATACAGTTGAGGAGGAGATATACCTCTTCGGAAAAACTCTATATATAAAAATACTTGGTGACTGGTATAAAAAAGAACTGGAGGAGCCTCCGGAACTTGATGATGTGAGATCCTTCAGAGAACTTTTCAGCAATTCAGAGATATCTGAGATGAAGGTAGTTACATATGGTGGAGAGAAAGTGTACTATGTTACACTCACGCCAACTCTGAGCAAAATGGTGGAAACATTTGAAAAGACACAGAAACTTTACAGGGAACTGGGAATAGGAAATGAGATGACCTTAGGAGATCTTGAAGAGTCTGTGGAAGACTTCAAAATCCATTACTGGATATCAAAGAAGGATCTACTGATAGTAAAAATGCAGATAGAATTAAATCAGAGATACTCCGAAGAAATTGAGGGAAAGGGACATACAGAGATAGTGGCACTTATAACAGATTACAATAAATATCCTGATATTAAACTGCCAGAGGATGCGAAGTACGCTGAAGACTGGGATAAATCTCCATTTGCATAGTATAAGAAGGAAGAAGAGGAGATAGAAAAGCTGAATACAGGAATCAGGATAACAAATATAACAAATGATGATAAAACATTTTACATAACAGTTGAAAACGGTACACTGTACGAAATATCCAGTGATGATGGAAACAAAGTACTTGATGTGGATGAAGACTCCAGAAAATCCGAGATGCATGTGACAATAATGGATGACTATGGTAAAACGATTGCAGATTATATTGTTGACAACAAAGGAAGCTATGCAAAGTTCACAGAGGAACCTATACTCCCCTATGCAGAGGAACAGATAGAGATAACTGTCTCTGAGATAAAACCAGGAGTGACATACAGAATAATTATTGAGGCTGCAGAAGAGAAAACAGAGGAGATATATACCGCCATATAACTTTCTCTCTCTTTCTTTTTTAAAACCAAAAAATTTTTTAACTGTGGAAAAAGAGTAATGTTATACCCCGCGGGGGTTGCCGAGCCTGGTTAAAGGCGATGGACTCAAGATCCATTCTCGCAGGAGTTCGGGGGTTCGAATCCCCTCCCCCGCATAATTAGCCTGCGTTCCGTTCTTGCAGTGAAATTTTATTTTATCCTCTCCTGAGCTGTAATTTTTGTACCATTTCAGTATATATGCCAACCATATATATAATATATTACATATATGTAAAAGATATTCCTCGACTCTTTGATAGAATTCTGGGGAAGGTGGGGAATGAAGCTTATGATCCACTCTTCATATCAGAAAATACTTTTTACAGGAATCTCTAGGAGATCTTTAATGATCCTGAGTATATCCAGGATAGATACTCCAATAGTAAGGCAATGAATATAGTTGTTCTGCTTGTTAATGAAATAATTAAATCTAAAAACTATAATTTTTTACCTGAAAATCTGAAATTGGCATGGAATTTTTTAATAAAAAACCAAATTTCAGATATAAATAAGAATATTATTTTTCCACTACATAATTCCTTAAATTATCTTTCTAAATTCACATCCTAGTGTAAGTCCCGTGAGGAT
>JAGGSA010000058.1 GCA_021159325.1 Methanomicrobia archaeon
ATTTTTAACGGTATATCTAAGATGGAATGATCATGATTTTTTAACAGGTGCTGATCCTTATTATCATTACAGAAAAGCGGATGAGATTCTGAATCATGAGATCTCTGATACCGATCATTTAAGAAGACCTCCTGAGGGTATTCCCTATAAAAAAAATTTTTACCATTATCTTACTGCATACTCATATAAATTAATTCCATTTATAAGTCTGGAAGAATATATGGTTTATCTTCCTTTAGTTTTTTCTCTGATATCTGTAATAATTGCATATAAAATAGGAAAGATCTTTAATGTTTATTCTGGACTGTTTTCAGCCTTTTTTGTTGCGGCTACGCCGATAATCGTGGAGAGAACAAACAAGACATTTGGAGATACAGATGCCCTTGTTCTTCTCTTCATGCTATTGCTTGTTTATCTTTATATCAAGTTCTATACCACAGAGAATACTCTGTATCTTGTTTCTTTGGGAGTAATTCTCTTTATATTTCAGAGCTTCTGGTCGGGCTACTGGCTTTTTGTTTATATTTTCTTGGGCAGTCTTTTCTTTTATTCTGTTTTTGAGATGAGGAAGGATATACTGAATCTGAGATATTTCCTGATACCTTCTGTTGTATATATCGTTCCCGCAACTTTTTACAGCAGCAGAACGCTACTGTTTTTATTACATCTCTACAGATATAATCTGAATCCTGTGGAGATACAGAAAGCATATGATGTTTCAAAAACTGTTGGGGAGCTGGTGAAGATAACACCTCACATGCTGATACCTCATTTGGGAGTGATACTCCCCTTAGGGATCATGGGATTCATTGCTCTTGGATATCTGACCTGTAAAGAAAAAAGATATTATCCTTTATCCCTTATGCTGTTCCTCCTTCTGATATTCTCCATTCTCACATTGCAGGGAGGGTACAGATTTCTGTTTCTCTTTGCAGTTCCATTACTGATCTCATCATCGATACTTCTCGGGATGGTATTTCAGAATCTCTGGAGAATGAGGAGATCTCTTGGTGTGATCCTGATCATTTCCATACTCTCTTTATCCCTCTATGATCTGAGAATAAATAAGAGAATAGAGAGGGTATATCCAGATGATGATTTCAGAGAAGCAATGTCATGGATCAATGAAAATCTGGAAAAAGATACTGTTATAATTGCATGGTGGGATTACGGGTACTGGATAGAGGCGCTGGGAAAAAGATCGGCATATGTGGACAATGGATACAGACCAAACTCAAAGGTAATATGGTATGCAGAGATGTTAACATCTGAGAACACAGATATGCTGCATGAACTCCAGTTCAGAGACGTTTACATTATTCTTACAGATAGAGAACTGTATAATTTTGAGATGATAAGTTACTTCCTTGGAGAAAATCTACAGTACATGGTCAGATTTCCAAAAAAAACAGAGGAAGGAAATATATTTTCCACATTTTATGATGAAAAGCTTATCTTTAAAAAAAACGGAGAAATAAAAATAGGAAAGAATGGGAATTACAGGCCCTTCAACGGGTATGTTTATTCCATGAAGGAATACAGAGTTGTTTATCCCTATGAAAGATTACCTTCGAGGATCTTTGTCATTGACCCAAAATTAGAAAAAGTTTTATTTACGGAGTTATATATCCATGATGCAAAAAATATCCCTGACATAAAATTGATCAAAAATTTTAAAAAGATGAAAATATTTAAAGTAGATATGGAGAGTGAAAAAGATGAATAAAAAATCCGAGATCAGTGTGACAATAGTTATACTCCTCCTTTTACTGGTAGTTACATTTGCAGGTACATTCTTTTATATATGGTATACGAATTATTTAAAAGAGCAAGAGGCTTCTGTAGATCAAGTTCCAGCAGTAGAAGTGGCCACCATAGTAAATATAGGTAGCGATAAGAATACCCTGTATGTAACAGTGAGAAACAATAAGTTTCAAGATATTACTATACCAAAAGAAGGACACGTTGTGGGTGTCTATAAAGGTTCTGGGAGTTGTCCGCGTTCTATTTCAGAAGCATTCACAATAAAACCAAAAAAAAGTGGTGTGGTAATTCTTCCTATGGACGATAGTGAGACTGCATGTGGATTCAAATTTATTTCCGGTACAACATACTACGTTGTGATCGAAGTGATATACGAGGGTAAGGCCTATGATATTGTGCAGTATTATACTCCTCCATAGGGTGAACTCATGAAAAGAATGATTATCTGGAGATCAAATCTTGATGCAACAAAAAGCAGGAAAGAAGGAAGAAAAATTTCAAGAGGAATAGCTATAAAAGATTTAAAATTAAAAGAAATCTCAAAAGCTGCTCATGAACTGAAGTTAAACCCAGAGATACAGGAAAACAAAATACATCCTATGGGTATAAAAGGCAGGATTATGGTGGACAAAAAATATCCCAAAATAAAAACATTGAAAATGATAGCGGATGAGATAAGAAAGATGAGGAAAGAATAAATCATTTCTATCTTCGAAACTTTAAAAAAGATCTATGAAAAAATAGATAACAATGAATAAAAAAGCTCTGATGAATATAACAGATGCCATACTCCTGATGATGCTGGGAGCTTTTGTAGTGAGTTTTGTCTACGGGTCAATGTACGAACTGAAGGATAGAATAACAAAAGAAGACACAAAAAAAGAGATGGAGAGAATAGGAGAATATATCGTTAAGGGAATAACAGAAACATACCTCTCCGGGAGAAATATAGATGCTCCCCATGTAAGAATTGAAGAGGAAGTTTTGCTTCCTGATGAATTGAATGGGTATCTGTATAAGATCAAGCTTACAAAGGAATATGTAGAAGTTAACTGTCCTGAGCTGAATTACCGGGTGAAAAGCTACCTTAATATACCTGAGGGTATAATAGTGGTGAAGGATACATGGGCAGGAAGAATAAAGATAATTTATATAAAAGAAGAAGAAACAGAGAGAATAGAGTTGATCTGAATGTTTAGAAAAAAAACAGAAGTTCCGAAGAAAAAATATCCCGATCCGGTAGATATACGGAGCATAGAAGGGGTATGGCTAAAAGATCCCTATCTTTCAGATGAGATTCTTGAGACAGAGATAACAGAGCTGAATATAATCTATCCTACAGATTACCCTTACGCCTTTGTGAATATATTTTACAATTCAGATGAGAAATCACTTCTTTACAGAGTTCTGGAGCCAGGCTTGACATTCAAAGAAGAAAAAATCCTGAATGATATTGTAAGCATTTTAGAGGATACTCTATCCATAGAGTTCTCCTCCTACGAAGAAGATAAACTAAAACTTCTCGTTAGAAATGAAATTGAAAAGATCATAAAAAAGTACAGGGTAAAATTAAATTCGGGATCTAAGGAGAGGATAATATACTATATTCTGAGGGATTTTGTGGGATACGGAAAGATAAATCCCATTATAAAAGATCCGAATATCGAGGATATAAGCTGTGATGGTCCTGAGATACCTGTATATGTTTACCATAGAGTTTATGGATCGATAAAAACAAATATCATTTTTGAGACACACGACGAACTGGACTCATTCATAATCAAGCTGGCACAGAGATGTGGAAGGCATCTTTCAGTTGCAGAGCCTCTTTTAGATGGCGCTTTACCCGATGGAAGCAGAGTTCAGCTTACCTTAGGGAAAGAAGTCACAATGAGAGGATCCACATTCACAATAAGAAAATTCAGGGAGGATCCATTTACACCGATAGACCTGATAAAGTTCGGCACATTTTCAGTTGAGATGATGGCATATGTCTGGTATATAATGGAGCATGAAGCCTCAATTCTCATAGCAGGTGGCACTGCTTCTGGAAAAACAACAACACTCAATGCGCTCTCACTTTTTATCAGGCCAGAACTGAAGATAATCACGATTGAAGATACTCCTGAGCTGAATCTCCCCCATGAGAACTGGATACCCTCCGTAACGAGGACAGGTTTCGGTCCCATGACTGGAGAGAAAAAACTTGGTGAGATAGATATGTTCGAACTTCTGAGATCAGCTCTGAGGCAGAGGCCTGAGTATGTTATAGTTGGTGAGGTCAGAGGAAAGGAGGCATATACGCTGTTCCAGGCCGTTGCCACTGGGCATGCTGCAATGGGAACGATACACGCAGACTCGGCACAGGGTGTTATTCACAGACTTGAATCTGAGCCCATAAATGTTCCTAGGATACTCATAAAGAATATAGACTGTATTATTCTCCAGCAGAGAGCCAAGTTAAATGATAGACTTGTGAGAAGAATAACACAGATAGTGGAGGTCATAGATTTAGATCCTGTCACAAATGAGGTGATCACAAACACGCTTTATGAATGGAATCCCTTCAAAGATGTTTTTGAGTTCACCGGTAGAAGTTATCTTCTTGAAGAACTGAGTGAGAAAATAGGTATCTCCCTTGATGATATAAAAAAAGAGATAAAAAACAGGGAAAAAGTCCTGAAATGGATGGTGGAGAACAACATAAGATTCTATAAAGATGTAGCTGATGTGATTGCATCTTACTATAAAGATCCGGAGACAGTTCTCAAAAAAATTGGAGGGAGCTGATGTATAGAATTGCTTTTATGATCTTTGGAGGATTCGTGAGGAGAGTTTTCAGAAATAGCTTTAAAGAATTCAAAAAAACACTCAAGAGAGCCAACCTTAAGGTGAGTATCTATGAGTATATCAGCATGGTGCTTTTTGTTATCTCCCTGACAACAATATTTCTTTTAGGATTTTTCTATTTCTTATATTACTATTTTAACTTAAATCCCATATTCCTGATTATTCTTCCTGTAATAATTGTGATTGTGCTTTTTCTCCTCTATCTTTATCCCAGCTTTGTGGTCTCTAACAGGAGGAGGGATATAGAATCAAAACTTGCATACTCTGTTACATATATGGCAGCAATGGCTGGAGCAGGGGTAGCACCTATAAAGATATTTGAGAATATTGCCAGATCTCCTCTGTACGGTGAGATCACAGAGGAAGCAAAGAACATAGTTACAGAATCAAGGATATTCGGGAAGGATATAGTTACCGTACTTGTGGATTACTCTTTTATCACGCCCTCAAGAAAGTTCAGTGATCTCCTTCAGGGGATCGTTGCCACAATCCGTTCGGGTGGAGATCTGAATGCATATCTCAAAAATAAAGCTGATGGAATAATGTTTGAGTACAGGGAGGTAAGAAAGGAGTTTACAGATACCTTAGGGATATACTCAGAGATCTTCATAGCTTTCATATTTCTGATACTTCTTCTTATAGTGAGTGTGAGTATATTCAAGTTATTCTCATCTCAGAAGATAGGACCTTTTACATTTGATGATATTCTGAATATTCTTACGTATGTGGTAGTTCCTGGTTTTTCTGTGCTGTTTATATTGCTCTTAGATACAATATATCCGGAGGAGTAGTATGGAGAAAGAGGAGTTGAAAGAAAGTTTCTGGAATGTAAAAAACATCGGGTTGATAGTTATACCTCTGGTGATATCTCTCTCTCTGTTATTTTATTCAACATTGTTTTACTTCGGTAAGGATCTCTATGATGATCTCCTTCTTTTCTCTTTTCTGATAGGATCTCTTCCATACACGACATACAGATACTTTGAGTTCAGAAGAATAAAGAGGTATGAAGAGATATTCCCGGATTTTCTGGCTGATGTGTCCTCCTCCGTAAACTCAGGGATGAGTATTCCTCAGGCTATTTCCATATGTGCCAGAAGAGATTACGGTATTCTCACCGAGGAGATAAAGAAGATAGACAGGCTCATAACATGGGGTATTCCTTTTGAGGAAGTACTCAGGAGGTTTGCATACTATGTAAAAAGTCCGTTTATTGAAAAATTTGTTTATCTGATAATAGAGGCGAATAGATCCGGAGGTGATATCAGGGAGATTCTGGACTCTGCCTCAAGGAACTCAAAGCGGCTGAAGGAGATAGAGAGAGAACTTAAGGGAAACTTGGCACCTTACACTGTGATAATGTATATGATCTTCGGTCTTTTTCTTGCCATGAGTGTAATGATCTATTATGCTTTCCTTCTTCCTATGTCAGAGGTAGAAGGTGGAGGAATTATCTACGGAATATCTCTTGAGGGATACAGAACACTATTTTTCAGGCTTCTGATGCTTGTGGGTCTTTTTAATGGCCTTATAATGGGAAAAATAATGAATGGGAAAGTAATATCTGGATTGAAACATAGTATAGTAATGATTGTAGTCTCCTACATAGTATTTTACTTCCTGGGGGTGTAGAAATGCAGAAAATAGAGTTCGGGATTGCATTTTTAATCTTCATGATCTCCTTTTCATTCATAGTTTTCTCTCTGCTATCATCTGAACATGACACCGGAGAAAATATGGAAGGAGAGATACTCCTTGAAACATTTTTAAAAGAGAAGGGAACTCCGGAAAACTGGAACTCCGCAGATGTGGAGAAGATTGGCCTGGCTATCAGTCCAAATGTTCTGGATAAAAATAAGATTGAGGAGCTTATAAAAATGGATTATAAAGATGTAAAATCAATTCTTGGCATAAAAGGAGACTTCAGGATATCCATAAAAACCGAGAGTTATAACATGAGTTATGGAAAAACTGTACCTTCCTACGCAAGTGTCAGGAAATTTGAAAGACCCATTGTATTAGATAACGAACTTGGAGAATTCTATCTGTATTACTGGTGATATAATGAATAGAAAAGGGTACGCAAGAATTCTGGAATCTGTGCTTGCAGGGATCTTGATGATAAGCTTTCTGACATACACCTCTGAGAGAATAAGTATTGAACGATCTGATCTCGAAGAGCTTAAAAATATTGGAGATGATACCCTCATAGTCCTGGATTCTCTCCCATATGAAGATAACTCGTTTATGTATTACTCTCTGAAAAATAACCCTGATCTTCTCTATCAGAAGATAGGAGAATGTGTTCCTGAGAACGTTGATTATGCGCTGGAGATAAATGGGGAGAGGTATGGAAAGGAAACAGATAAAGAGACTGTTGTATGCAGATATGTGAAGATAGTAGATGATGAAACTCTCATATATAAAATAAAAATATATTTGTGGTACAAATGAATAAAAAATCACAGTTTTTCCTGATTGCTGCAGTGATTGTCTGTATCATGATTTTTTCAATAAACAGGACTTTTTATTCTCCTCCTTCAGTTAAAACAGAGAATTATTATACACTGTATACAGGAATAAAAAGAGCATGCATGGATACTGTGAAGTATTCTGGAGATCTCGGTAACGATCTGAACAGGCTGAAAACAGAAATGGAAGAGCTCTGTAAAGAAGCGGGAATAAATCTTATCCTCAACTACGAGATAGAGGGCAGTGATGTGGAGTTCTATCTGAAACTTTACAACTCGGAGACAGTGATAGAAGACCCCTTCAGGATAGTAATATCGAGTATGAATGTGAAGATAGAGGATCCTCTCCAGAATAAAATCATTGTAAAAGGAGAGATAATTAAAAAGGAAGATTTTTACAGATATGAAAAACTTTATGAGTACGAAGGGGAGTTCGTAAGACCCATGGAAGGAGGATCTGAGTACAGAGTGGACGGGTATTATATAGATACGATTCCCAGAATAGGTGCTTTCTCCTCTTTGAATCTAAAGTATACACCATACGAGATCATAGAGAAAGATCTGAAGAGCTATGACTTCATAATCGTTACAGAACTTTCAGGTGTGGATTATGAGAAATCATATGCACTTTATGAGTATCTGAAAAATGGTGGAAATATCCTATTTGTGGGAGAAAGTGGGAGAAACTTTGTGGATCTCTTAAATGAGAGTGATATAAAAGTTCTAAACATGACAAAAAATGATTTTTACTCTGATGGTAAAAGACTCGTTACGATCGGAAAAGGCAATGTACTTTTAAAGAGTGGAAGTAAGAACATTATAGTTTATGGGGATAAAACATATGAGCATGGGAAAGAAATAAAGACAGGAAAAGTATTTTTCTCCGTAGTGGATAAAGATTATGAAGATATTCTTGAGGAAATAATATTCAAAACATTTAAGAAAAAAGACGAAAAAAATATTAGTCTTAGAGTAGATAAAGATATAATTCTTGAAATCTCAGGATGCAAAGGTATGATACTCCAGATAAACTCTGAAAAATTTATTCTCACGTCATCCTCATACTCCCGAACTCTTCCTCTGAAAAAGGGAGAATACACGATCATCCTCAGGGATAAAACAACAGTATACAAAATTCTTGATGTTGTTGTATACTGAATTATGACGTGGTGTTATTATCAGGGAACAGCCCTGACCGAAAGATTTAAATACTGATGATACGTAATATTGTTCATCAGTAATGCAAAAATGGTGATGAGCTTGCGAGAGAGATCAAAAACAACGATCCTGATACAGCCAGAAAATCCATTCATGGAAGAAATGAAGGATGTTTTAGCCTGCATGTTCTGGCGAAACCCTGAGTTATCAGAGCCTGCTCTGAAATTCCTGGAAATGATCAGAGAAAACAATGGATTGAAAGACAGTTACTGGTCAGAGTTCTGCAGGATCAACAATATAACGAGGGGACAGTATGACAGTATTATAAGCAAGCTCAGAGGTGGAGGATTTATTTATAAAAGAAATGATGTATGGAAGATTTCTGAAGGATTTGAAGAGTTTTTAGAAAAAATAGTGGAAATCACAAAAAAATGGAGAGGTAAAAATGAAAAATAAACTTCTTGTCTTAGTTATCATCATTCTTCTCCTTCCAAAAATGGAGGGAGATATAGTATATGATGGTAAAGTTAAGATAAAGACAGAAGTTTATAAAGATGGTACTCTTGATTCCTCTCTTACACAGATATACAAGGGAATGTTCATAGATATTGAAGATCCGTATAAACTGAAGATCACAGATTATGATCTCGATACAGGGAAGATATATCTAGAACTTTATAAAGGCTACAAAAAAATGGCACTTTACAGATGGGATTGTGAAAAAAACATATATTACCTCTCCAATATGTTAGAATGCTGTACAGAATGTGGGAATGTTTTAGTTTATGAGGATGAGTACTGCGATATATCTGTGAGATTCCTCTGTTTTGATAAGGATGAAACAACTCAGGAGAAGGAGGAGAGCTGCTGTCCATCACAGAGCATAACTACTGTAAATACATACGCAAAGCTTCAGATCTACTTCCATAAAAAATACACAAAGATTATGGAAAAAAACCTCACAGAGATAGAAGAGGTAGGGCTTCTTGATAATAATGAGAAGGGATACCAGGTATCTGAGGATGATATTATCGTTTCTGATCCATACTACATGTATCTCAGGGACAAGAAGATCTATGTTTATGAAACAGATTATGGAACAAAATTATCTCTGAATATTCCAAATCTACCATACAGAATGAACGAAACATCCTACGGGGGATATAAGATCGGTATAGTTGATAACTCCATATTCTCACTCCTTGACCCTTCGGATCCTCTTTATAACACTGTACTGAACTCAGAGATGAACGAAGGGAGTTATATAGAGTCCTCTCTGCATAAAATCCAGACAATGAACGGTATCGTAAATGTATGTAAACTCATAGTGGGTGAAGATATATACACAGTTTATGACAACGGAAAGGATAACATAATATTCAAAGATGACTTTGGAATTGTGATCACAAAGTTTGATGTGGATGAGAAAGAGGTCTATTTAAAGTTTCTGAAAAAGGTTGATGAAAAGGAAATAGACGATTCAAATCTTGAAAATGAGGATTATGAGATATTGTTCAACGAAAAGTACAGTGATTTTCTCATAGATGTTGTCTCAGGGTCTAAAATACTCGAAAACAGGGTGGGACTCAGGTATGAGGATATACAGGGGCTCTATTATGAAGAGATGCCCTTTGAAAAAGACTCCAAGGAGACCACCGTAACTTATATGAGCCTCTCTATAAAAGGGGAGAATCCAAACGCTCATGATTTCACAGGCTCAGGATGGGCAGATACAGAAATACCTAACTTCAGATACGCCTCTGAAGACGATCCTTCAGATCCGAAGCATTATGGAACATGTGTGAGGGAAGACGAGATAACATACACAATAGATTACACCTACAGTGCATTGGCTCCAGCAGATGCCACAGATGTAACGATCACAGATATTCTGGACTCCAATCTCGATTTTAAATCTGCTACTGGTACATATACCTATGATCTTCTCACAAATACCATTGTATGGAGTATCGGAACATTGCATCCAGGGGATTCAGGTACTGTCACTGTTACGGTAACAGTAAAAGATTCCACTGACTACGGTACCGATATACCGAATACAGCTACAGTATCCTATACAGAGGATACTCCAAAGAGTATAACAACATTACCAGCAATATTCAAAGTTCAGGCAATGGATATAATAAAGGAAGTAAGCTCTGTCTCTGCTTCTCCGGGAGATACTCTTACATACACACTGACATATTATAATACAACATCTTCAGGGAGAACATGGGGAGGAGGAAACAGCCAGATAACAGTAGTTGCAAATACAATACAGATAGAGGACGTTATCCCAGATTATGTGAGAGTATCTTCAACAAGTGTCAGTGACAACGGTGATATAAGAGATACCAATGGAAATGGCATTCTTGGGGATGGAGGAGATACAATCGTATGGGGGGATGGAACCCCTCCCGCAAATACATTACCATTATTAGCTCCAGAATCTACTCACTCTTTGACGTTTCAAGCTGTGATAGATAATGTTACTTCAACAACAACGATAACAGATAAGGGAAAGATCATCCAGTATCAGGTGCTCGGAACTGTGGCAGGTGATCCAAATGGTTCCAGCACAACACCTCCTGTAACAGATACTCACGGCATCGATAGCAATACTGTTCATACAACTGTACCAGTTCCTTCACCTGCACACTCCAAACTTCCATGCTGTAAGATGACCGTGAGCAAAGAAGCTCCATCCACGGGTATTCCCGGGGATGTGATCACATACACTATAAGATATCAGAATACTGGTCTGTGTGAGAATGGGACAGCATACAATGTGAAGATAATAGATACTCTCCCTGAGAACACTACTTTTATTAACGCCTCTGTAGCTCCCACTGTGGATGATAATCTCCTCATATGGGAGATACCTCAGGTGAATGCTGGAGAATCGGGTGAAATAACAGTAAATGTGATGATAAATCCTGATATACCTGTAAACACATATCATCTCAGAGTTTATGAATATAAAAAGTATGAAAAAGTTAAAGAGGAGTGGATAGGACTTGGAGGAATAATAAGCTATGATGATTACAGTCTTATCCTTGAAGAAACCCATAAGTACTGGTATGATATCAACGAGGTTCAGATTCATAAAGGATCTGTGAAGTTAGAGGAACTTAACATGGCAATATATCAGAGATGCCTCTACGATGACACAGTTTTTGAGTTTCTGGATAACTCAGGAGTCGGAGAGAAGTTCAAGGGTCTTTTCAGGATATATAAAAGAGTTGTTCCAAATATTGAGATAAGTTCTGAGTTCAGAAGATGGGACGAAGAGAAAAAGGAATGGAGTGATGAGATATACTCTGAGGATAAGTTCTATCTATTTGTGTATCTGAAAAATATAATAGATGATCTTAATATCGGAAAGGGCATGGCAAGGGATATAGATTATTCCTTTGAGAGTGATCTGAACTGTAAGGATGATACATGGATGTACCTCAACTACTGTGAAAACAATCTCTTTGATATATATCCTGGGGAAACAGGATATATCATTTTAAAGATAGATGCTCCCTATGTGGATTTCGAAAAGAAATACTCGGTAAAACTCCATATAACATGGAAAGATGATCTTGGAAACTCATACGATGCAGATAAAACATTCAATGTCAATATAAAACCGAACCCCCAGAAAAAAGTTCTCAGAGTCGAGAAACATATTGCTGGGGATAATGTGATGAAGGTGGGAGAGACAAGAAAGATACAGGTGTTCATAAGAAACTGGAGTGAAAAAGAGCTTTATGTTGAGTTTGAAGATAATATACCTCAGGGGCTGAGTGTTGTTGATGGTAGCCCTGAGTTTAAAGGAAAGATCGCTCCTTCAGAAACAAAGGAGATAGATTACACCATAAGAGGAGATCAGGAGGGAAGTTACTCCTTCAGTGGAGAAGCCTATTATGAGGACGTATACGGAAAACACAAAGTTACCTCGAATATTGTGGAGATAAATGTTGTGGGAACTGATAAATTAACACTGACAAAGGATATAAGCAAAAACTATCTTAGTGGAGGAGAGATACTCAATATCTCCATCATGCTGAGAAACAACACAGAGGACGATATAAAGGATATAGAGGTAGTTGATATAATTCCAGAAGATTTCAAACTTATAAAGATATTCAGCAAAAACGTGGAGTGGGATGAAGAGAATAATATCCTCAGATACAAACTCAATGAACTGGAGCCTTCAAAGGCAGAAATAATAAAATACAGTATCAAAGCACCATATGACCCTGGAAAATACAAGTTTCTTGGAGTGAGAGCCACCTATGTCATAAATGGAACCAAAAAAGAAAAAACAAGCCCTGACTTTGATCTTATAATCCCTGAACAAGAACCTCCTTCTTTAAACGTCGGGATAAAAATACTGGAGAGGATACCCTCCGAGGATAAGGAGATAATAACCCTTCAGCTGAGCCTGAAATGTGAAAAATCCTCTGTGAGAAACATAGATCTGAAACTTGATCACACAGGATTCAGAGTTCTGGATACCGAAGGAAAGATAGAGGATGGAGTCATTGTATATGATATACCAGAGCTCAATCCCGATGATGAATACATCACAAAAGCAACATTTGAGACAGATGCAGGTGACAAAGAACTGTCCTTTATGATTGATGGTAGTTATGAAGATAATCTGGGGCTGGATTACAGTATAAATAAGGAGTTGAAGGTATCATTTGTCACAAAGAAACCCATAGTGAGTATAACAAGATCTGTTGAGGAAAATACAATAAGATTCGGATACAGCACATATCTGATATACACAATAGAAAACACAGGAGAAAGTGAGGCAGAAATTGATCTGAAGGATGAACTTCCAGATTGCATTGGAAATACCTACACATGGAAAGGAAAATTAGATCCGGGAGAAAAATATTCTCTGAGATACAGAATAACACCTGAAAAAGCTGGTAATTTTGAACTGGATGAGGTTTTGGTAAAGTACAGAGACAGATATGGGAATGAGTATACAGCACATTCTGAAAAGACGAAACTTGAGATAAAGGGAATTATAATCGAAAAGACAATTGAAGAAAATACCGTAACACTTAAAATAACAAATACTTACAGTGAAAAGGCATTTGATATAAACATAACAGATTCTGTCCCAGAAGGATTTGAAACAAACAGATCTTTGAATTTCCATATAGATTATCTGAATGCAGGTGAATCAAAGGAATTTTCTTACAGTATAACAAAATTCGGAACTGCTTCAGAGCTACCCGGAGCAAAAATAACATGGACCGATATATATAACGATAGCTATGAATCGAACTCAGATACAGTACCCCTAGTTCATGAAGAAAAGAAAGAGGAAGAGGAAGAAAAGAAAAAACAAGAGACTCCTGCACCAGTCACGCCCTCAAAACAAAAACCTTCTCCAAAACCCTCTAAGAAGATAAATATAAAATACATTTTCATCCCGATAATAGCTGTTATCATAGCCCTTGTTCTGTATCTGCTTATTTCCAGGAGAAAGGAAGAGGTTTATGGAATTCCTGTTTCTGAGGGTGATGTATGGATCCCTGTAGAGGAGAAAAGGGAAAGAAAAATTGAAAATAGCATGGGAGTGAGAAAAAGAGAAGTGAACAGGAAAGTAAGAGTAAATAATATTTTAAATGAGATGGAGAGAGAAATAAAGCCAAAAGTAAAAAGAAATATAGAGAATGATGAAATCCTGAAGTTATGGAACAGAGATTTTGAACCTGTAAAGAAGAAAAATAATAAGAAATCTCTTCCAGAGATCAATATCCCCAAGCCAGAAAAAACAGAGGAAAAGAAATTCTGGAAGGAATATATGGAGGATTATAAA
>JAGGSA010000006.1 GCA_021159325.1 Methanomicrobia archaeon
CCTATATTCCCTATATGTTTTTCATCAGCTTCTATAGCAAAATATTTATTTTTATCATCATTTATACGGCTTTCGTACCATTTTTCCTCTTCATATCTGGATACCGGAAATATCATATAAAGTCCTTCTGTTATCTCTGGATCGTTTATCCATCTCCAGCAATTACTCAGATCTTCTTTTTCTAAAGCTCTAAGAGTTACCTTTTTTCCTTTTATCATTTTCAGCACCTACTATAAGTGTTAATCCATCATGATCGATAACTTTAATTTTTCTTCCTTTCTGTATAAACTTTTCTGAGTAAGCATTCCAGTACTCATTCCCTATCTTCACGGTCCCGTAGGGATCAAGATCCTCAATCACCACCCCTTCTTTATCTTCCATCTTCATGACACTCTCCTTTTTCAGGGCTTCAATGTTCATTTTATAGCTGTATCTTGCCCATATCAGTACAATTATAGCCAGTGGTATGAGAAGGTATAAATTCAATCCAAAAGTATGGATTATCACAGCACCCGTTATAAAATAAACAATGTTGAAAACCGAAACTCTTATAAAAACATTCTTCATACTCATATGTAACACAGACAAAATTTATAAATAGTTCCATCAAATAGACTGTAAAAAGCCATGGAGGAGATACGTTGATCGATGAGCTGAGAAAAGAACTCGCCTCTCTGCAAAAAAGGGAAAGAGAACTTCAGGAAATCAAAAAGAATCTCATGAAAGAGATAAAAGAACTTAAAAAAAAGAGAGACGAAGAAAATAAAAAGTTCTCAGAACTCATAGGGCTTGGTAAAAAACATAAAGAAGAAAGAGACAAAATCAATGAGGAGATGTACAAATACAAAGCTCTAAGAGACAAGGAGAGAGAAAAATTGAAGAGTTTGAAAGAAAAAGCAGCAGAGCTTAAAGAGATCAGGGACAAAAGTTTTGAAAAGTGTAAAGAGCCTCCGGATAAGGTGATAAGAACTATAGAAAATCTGGAATGGAAATTAGAGACAACAGTGATGAAACTTGAGAAAGAAAAGAAAATTGTTGAGAGAATAAGGGAACTTAAGGAGAATTACAAGATAAGCGAAGAAGGGATGGAAGCAGATATAAAACTGAAAGATATAAACAGAAAAATAAAGGATCTCAGGGGAAAGATAGATGCATATCACAAAGAGGTAACCTCACGGGCTGAGGACTCAAAGAAAGCTCACGAAAGAATGATTTACTATTTTGAAAGGGCAAGAGAGATAAAAGAGGTCGCAGACAAATATCATAATGCACTTATAGAAAAAACAAAAGAACTTGATAAATACTATGAGGAGTTAAGAGGAACTATAAGAAAAATAAATGAACTTTCTGATAAAATAAGAGAAATAAAAGCTGAAAAACAGGTAAAAAAACTTAGAGAAAAGACTGAAAAGGCTGAAAAAATAAAAGAAGAGCTAAGAAAACAAGGAGAAGAAATTTACGAAAGATTCAAACACGGGGAGAAACTCACAGTCGATGAACTGAGGATTCTCCAAGAAAGTGGTTTATTATAAATTTATCGTTGTCCTGTTTTTTACTGCAACTCCTCTTTCAAAGCACTCTAACTCCGCAGGAGAGAGCATCAGTGTGCCTGTACCGATAAGGGTATCATCAGGATCTATAATTAAAACTTCCTCATATGCTCTCAGCTCTGGATCCCATGAGACTGCAAACTTCGAGAGAAGATCTTTGCCCTCCCGGACAAAAGGCACAGCTTCTTCAGATGCCATCACCCTATATTTCGGATATCTTAAAATCCTATGAAGTCTCTTTGCACCTTTGGAGGTGAGTGTGAAGAGATTATCTCTAGCCCTTAAAGTTGCTAAAAGATCCTTTCCGTATATATATCTTATTCTACCTGTTTTACTTCTTTTTGCAGTTGTATTCTTCAAAAATCTTTTTCCTGTTCCTTTACCAAACTGAAAATCCAGTATCACTTCAAGATACTCTTCATTGAGATCAAAATCCAAGTTTGACTCCATCTCAACATTGAAAGGAAATGTGAATGATAATGCTTTTGGATAATTAAAAAGAGAGTTTTTCGTATCTTTTTTTGCAGAAACTCTTTTTAATCTTTCTTTTGCTTCTTTGACTATTGGCCTTAATTCTGTTTCTTCTCCTGTGTAGAACAAAGGAGTGTTTTTTATAAAGGGATCTAATTTCCTTATAAAATCTGAGTATTCTTTGATTTTTTTGTACGCATAGTAAAGACGGGGATGATTTCTTATTCTTGACTCCACAAAGTTCCAGAGAGAGTTTTCGTGTACTGCTTCCTTTATCTTTTTTATTTCTTCGTAACTAACATAGAGATTGTGCATTGCCAGTAACTTCGTCTTTTCTTCAGAAGATCTCAGTTCTTCTATTGTGTATTCTGAGCATACTGGACAGGAACATGGGAGATACTTCATATCATTTAGATTTTTGGTTCCGGAGGGTGTTAGATATCTGTTATCTTTTGCATACAGAGCATAAGCAGCAGAATCAAAAAGATCACATCCCAAAAGAACAGCTATGGAGAATATTAAAGGATGTCCAGCTCCAAAAAGATGCACGGGCTTATTTAAAGGGAGATATTTTTTACATGTGAGAACAATCTCTGTAATTTTTGGGAAATCATAATTCATAAGAAGGGGCACAACGGCACCTATGGGGTATATATCAAAATCATATTTAGACATTCGGAGAGAGGCGTATTTTCGGAGATCAAGATAAGTGGATCCCTGTATTGTTCCATTTAATTCTTTTTCCCTGAGAATCCTTGCCTCTTCTCCTCTTTCTATTGTTATATCCAGATCCTTCTTTGCCTTCTCATAATTTACATATGGTTTTGTTGGTATATCAAGAAATGTGGCAACATCAACATTTATTTTGTTCTGATACTCAACGATCTCTTTATTCGTTATATCTATCTCCCCATATTGCATTAACTGAAAACTTCCAGAATCTGTTACAACAATTCCATCAAAATCCAGAAATTTGTGTATATCCTTAATATTAAATGATCTGTATAACACGTATGCATTCGTTATGATAATATCTGTTTTAAATAATTTTTTCATCTCTTTTGGAGTTATCAAAGGTAAATTGGGATTTATCACAGGCATTAAAGATGGAGTTTCGATTGATTTTCCATCTATACTGAGTTTAGCCACTCTGCCCAATCCGTCTTTTGCCCTGAGCTCGAAGATCATAATCTCACTGAATGTGTTTTAAAAGAAGGTCTATATCTTCTTCAGTGTTCCAGAAGTGCGTAGAAACTCTTATTCCTCCCATTCTTGCTGAAACGAGAATATTTCTATTTCTCAGCTTTTCCACTATCTTTTCTGCATTGGAATTCTTTATATTCACTATTCCTGCTCTCTTTTTTTCACTCTCCGGCGTCTGAACATTTTCTGCATTATCAATGAGATACTCAGAGAGTTTGAGAACTCTTTTCTCTATTTCATTCATTCCTGTCTCCAGAAGTATTTCAAGAGATTTTTTAAGCCCTTTAATAAGAGCAAAACTCGTTCCTCCAGTTTCAAATTTTCTTGCAGTCTCAGCGAACTCTATCTTATCAATACCGGGTCTATCAAAATCTTCCTCTTTTTTCAGAGAGTACCATCCTGCATAAGGAGGATCGAATTCTTCAATAAGATCTTTCCGGATGTAGAATATTCCCACTCCCAGGGGACTCATAAGCCATTTATATGAGGCAGCTGCAAAAAAATCAAGACCTGCTTTTTTAACATCCAGCTTTACAGCTCCCATTCCCTGAATGACGTCAGAAAATAAAAATGCATTATGTTCTCTGCATATTTTTGCTATCTCTTTTAGATCGGCTCTGAATCCATTGCAGAACTGAACATAGGATATTGCTACTAATCTTGTATTTTCATCAATAGCTTTTTCTATATCCTCTATTCTTATCTCTCCTTTAACATTTTTAACTTTTTTTACCTCCACTCCCCTCTTTCTGAGATTATACCACGGTACAATATTCGATGGGAACTCGAGATCTGTAGTTATGACATTATCTCCTTTTTTCCAGTCGATCATATTTGCCACTGTATTTACTCCCTGAGAGGTATTGAGCATAAATGCGATTTCTTCTTCAGAAGCATTGACAAGTTCAGCCAGTTTTTTTCTACACTCATTCTCCATTTCCAGCCATTTAAAAAAATCAAAATTAGCTTTTCCTCCCCTGTTTTTCAAGAAATCCTGCATTTCTCTTATAGTATCTGAAAACTGAGGTGAAACAGCGGCACAGTTCAGGTGAACACATTTTTTGAGAGCAGGTATCCTCTCTCTTATCTCCTCTACATTCATTTTCTCACCATACCTTTTAAGGGGGGTAAGATTTAAATATTGTGGTTAGAATACATGTGCAGTAATGCAAAAAAGGTGATCCTTTGGAATTGATAGATGAAGTTCTTGAGATAATAAGCAGAGAAACGAAACTTGAATCTAATTTTAGGAGAGGTATAAGAGTTCCGAAATTGAAATTAGGAAAGTTTCTCTTTACAGGTACAACGAAATTTTAGGTGATGATATGGATATAGAGGATGTTCTCAAAAAAGTAGAAGAAGAAGTGGATTATGCTGAGGTAAGATATGAAAAAACACTGATAAACAACTTAGTAATGAAAAATGGAAATATAGATGCTGTAAACGTGGAAAAAGACAAAGGAATAAGTATCAGGGTACTATATGATGGTGGTATAGGCTTTGTAAGTACGAATGATCCGAAAGATATAAACGATCTTATAAAAAGAGCGGTGAAGATGGCTAAAAACAATAAAAGTAAACTGGGATTGTCTGAAGAAAAGACATATAAGGATAGATGGGAAGTCAAACAGAAGAAAAAGATAGAGGAAACAGATCTTGAATGGAAAATCGAGTATCTTCAGGATCTCGACAGAAAGATCATGGAAACAAATGTGAATATTCCTGCCCGCATCTTCGAACTTGATGATAAACTCATAGAAAAGGAGTATGTAAACTCAGATGGAACAAAAATATCAGCGTATCATCCAAAGATAGGGTTTTTCTATTTTGTTACCGTTGTCGGAAAAACAGTTGAGCAGGGATATAAACAGTTTGGATACTCAGGAGGTTATGAGGCATTTGAGTTCTGGGATCTTGAAAATATTGCTGTAGAGGAAGTAAAAGGACTCAACAGAGTGGCAAATGAAGGAAAAGAAGCACCCAAGGGGAAGATGGATCTCCTCTGCGGTCCTGAGGTAACGGGGATAGCTGTGCACGAGTCATGCGGCCACCCAACAGAGGCTGACAGGATCATGGGAAGGGAATCGTCACAGGCAGGAGAGTCATTCATAAAAGAGGCTATGATCGGTGAGATGATTGGAAGCGAATATGTGAATATAGCAGAGGATCCCACCATAGAACACAGCTATGGTTATTATAAATACGATGAGGAAGGTGTAAAAGCCAGAATAAAGTACCTCTATAAAGAGGGAAAGATAAATGAGTTTTTACACAGCAGAGAGACAGCATATAAGATGGGAATCCAGAGCAATGGTGCTGCAAGGGCTTCTTCTTACGATAGAGAGCCGATACCAAGGATGGCAAATACTTTCTTTGTTCCCGGAGATTATACTCTTGACGAGCTGATAGAGGATATAAAATTTGGAATATATATGAAAAGTTTCACTGAATGGAATATAGACGATAAAAGATACAACCAGAGGTATATAGGGAGAGAATCTTATATTATAGAGAATGGAGAGATAAAAGATCCCGTAAAAAGACCTGTACTTGAGATAACGACTCCAGGATTCTATAAAGCTGTGGATGCCGCAGGGAAGGATCTTGAGTTTACGGCGGGTACATGTGGAAAAAGTGATCCAATGCAGGGACTGGATGTGTGGATGGGAGGTCCAAGTATAAGACTCAGAAATGTTATATTCAGGTGATAAAAATGGAAAAAGAAATTTTAAATAAGCTTCTTAAACTGGGAGCAGATGATGCTATAGTCAAAATCACTGAAGCAGATATAGAACAGGTGAGATTCTCAAGAAACAGGATAGATATAGCGAAAAACTGGCTGGAAAGAAGTATAGATATCTTTGTTGCTATAGGAAAAAGAACGATCTTCACAACAATAAGAGATTTTGAGGATATAGACAGATCACTGAAAAATATAATAGATTTTGCAAAAAGAGGAAGTGAGAATCAGAGTTACTATGGTATTGCAAAAGAGGGATTCAATTACAGAGATATAGAGTTTGATAAAAAGATCATGGATGCTGATTGCAAGGAATATGTTCATGAAGCTTTGAACGAAATAGAAGGCACTGCTGCAGGTATTGTTCTGAAAAATCATATCAAAACAAAGATAGCAACACCGTATACACATGCGGAGGATGAACATACAAATATTGAATTTTCCATACGTGTTTTTCTGGAAAAAGAAGTTTCAGGCCATAGAGTGAGCGTTGCAGATAATATCAAAGAATTCGATCCTGTAAAAGCTGCTATTGATGCATATGAACTCGCAAAGCAGTACAGAAATCCCAGGATTGGAAAAATAGGGAAATACGATGTGATATTTGATCCACTCTTTTTCGGAAGCATTGTGAACTATACAATGGGATCTGCCTCAGCATTCAATGTGGATGCCGGATTTTCGTTTTTCAAGGATAAAATAGGCGAGAAAGTTGCACCTGAGTTCTTCACAATGATGGATACAGGAAAAGGATTGTACTCAAGGAGATTTGATGATGAGGGAGTAGCTACAGGGGAAAACAGGATCATAGAAAATGGAATCTATAAAACCTATCTCCACAATACATCCACAGCAGCAAAGTACAAAACAAAAACTACAGGTAATGCTGGTTTAGTGGCTCCAGAATCATGGAACTTTGAGATATTGCCAGGAGATTACAGTAGAGAGGAACTATTTGAAGATTTTACAGGGATCTATCTTACAAATACGTGGTACACCAGGTTCCAGAACCGTATGACGGGAGACTTTTCCACAATTCCAAGGGATGCAATATTTTACTATGAAAATGGGGAGATAAAAGAATCCTGGAAAGATATAAGGGTAAGTGACAATATGCTCAGAATCTACAGGAACATTGCAGCACTCTCAAAGGAAAGACAGATGGTAAAATGGTGGTATGAAGTTGAAGAACCAGGAGTTGTGCCATTTGTCCTTGTGAAGGATGTGAATATAACGAGATCAACGCAGTGATTTTTTTATTTATTTTGGTTTAATTATATGTAACTGGGCCGAGAATATTCTCAGTGAGTATTATAGAAACCTTCTTAATTCCTCTGAAGGTCACGGGTATCGCATCATGACTATGCATGTAATAGTAACCTTTATAAGCACGCATGCACATTCATACAACGATGAACTTCATATCTGAAAATTATAGGGTTCTGAGAGAATACAGAAATCTTGTAGAGTTACTTTTTGCAGTTTTTGTGAGCATGGTGGGATTTGGATTAATTGCTCCTCTTTTACCCGTTTACATGAGAAGTTTTGGGGCTACAGGAGTGCAGCTTGGGATAATTATGGCTCTTTTTGGAGCCACAAGAGCTTTGGTCTCATATCCAGGGGGAAGATATGCTGATAAAGTTGGAAGAAAAAAACTTATCTCATTGGGTTTAGTGATCTATACTGTGGATATGTTCTTATTCGGGATAGCCACCAATCTCTATCAGCTCTTTCTCTTCAGGGCAATTCAGGGAGCCGCATCTGGTATTGTCTGGCCTGTAGCCACGGTGATGGCTGCAGATATTGTGAAACCCAAGGACAGAGGAAAAGCCATGGGGCTTTTTTCAATGATGTGGGATCTCGGAATGATCATGGGACCTGTTATTGGAGGAGTTTTAGCAGATATGTTCTCAATGTCAACTCCTTTTTATTTCACTTCGCTTCTTGCATTTGCAAGCTGTGTTTTGATAATCCTCAGAGTTAAGGAAACTGCTCATAGAAAAAAGGATCAGGAGATAGTAGTAAAAAGAAAGGAGTTAACTCCCTACTTTAAAACTTTTATAGGGTTATGTTTTGCTGGTTTTGGAACATCCTTTGCAATGGGACTTGTCCAGCCAGTTCTTTCTGTTTATGCCAATGAAGTTATGGGACTTTCAAAAGCCCTTATAGGAATTGTTTTTGGAGTGATGGCTTTTTTCAGATTTGTAACAAAACCAATAGCAGGAGAGATCTCCGATAACATAGGGAAACGCATATTTATACTCACGGGAAGAACTATCAATTCTGTATTTACATTTATGATAATCTTTGCAAAAGATTTTTTAGCTTTAACCTTTACCATGGCTCTCAGGGGAGTGGGTACAGGGATGGGGATGCCAACGGCAAATGCACTTACAACGAGCATAGCTTATAAGGAAAATAGAGGAAAAGTTATGGGATGGTACTCCACAGCAAGAAATATAGGATTATTTGCAGGTCCTATACTTGGAGGATGGGCTTATGATAATATGGGGAAAACAGAACCTTTTATTCTCTGTGGAATAATAGGAATGATAACTGTTGGGGTAATCTTTTTCACTGTTTTTGATCCTAAGGAGGGGCTGGAATAATACTCAGGATATCCTTCAGATTCTTGACAACATAATCTGGTTTTATATCCGATTTTCTATTCTCTTTAATAAAAAGACCATTATTAAAAAGTATAGTTTTTGCGCCTATGAATTTTCCTCCTGTGATATCTGTTTTTATCCTGTCTCCTATAAGATAATCAGCCTTTTTTAATATTTTAAAAGCTTCTGGGTTAATTTTTGACATTTTTGTTTCTCCAGAGATGTATATCTCTTTGAAATATTTTTCTATACCCAGAAATTTTATTTTCTTTCTCTGAAAATCTGAGTCGCCATCTGTCATAAGGATAAGCTCATGACCCTTTAGTTTTTCCAGAACAATTTTTGCTTCGGGATAAAGCTTGAGATGTGAGAAGTAAGCTTTATTGAAGATATCACTTGCTTCCCGAACTATTCTCTCATCAGATCTTCCATAACAGTATTCTATGAATTTTTTAATTATTCTGTACGGATTATCTAAAAGAAGGGATTCATCTTTAATAAAATCTTCATTCTTTCTAAACAATATAAGAACAACAAGTTTAAACATTCTTTTTTTGAAAAAGAACTTTAGAAGTTCTTTTATTCCTTCCTGAGATGCTTCCCATGAGTTTTCTATTGTATCGTCAAAATCAAAAACTATTCTCATACTCAGAGTATATAAGAAAAGATTAAATATATTTCTCAAGAAATGGTATTATGGAAAGGATAAAGATCGTGAAAGGAGACATTACCAAGCAAAAAGTAGATGCTATAGTCAACGCTGCGAATAATTCACTACTTGGTGGAGGAGGTGTGGATGGTGCTATCCACAGAGCCGCAGGTCCAGAACTCCTAGAGGAATGTAAAAAATTAAATGGATGCGCAACGGGAGAGGCTAAGATAACAAGGGGATACAGATTGCCTGCTAAATATGTTATTCATACAGTTGGTCCAATCTGGCGAGGTGGAAACAATGAAGAAGACGAGTATTTAGCCATGTGTTACGAAAACTGTTTCAGATTAGCAGAAAAGTATAATATTAAGACGATAGCTTTTCCAGCCATAAGTACAGGAGCTTATGGATTTCCTCTTGAGAGAGCAACAAAAATTGCGATTACCCAAACAAAGAAATTTTTGGAAAATAATACATCGATAGAAAAGGTCATTTTTGTGTGTTTTGATGAGAGAACTTATGAGTGCTACAAAAAACTTTTAAAGATGTAGGGTATTTTAAAGCTCCCGAAAGCAGATGTTTGATGAATAGCTATAGCATGTCTCTATATGATAAAAATGAAAGTTATAAATAAAGAGAAATTTATGGATCCTCATTATATGATTTCATTGTGCAAAAATTTTATAGTATTGAGAACAAAAAAGTTTAGTTGACCTAACGACGTGGCGGTTTCGATAGGGGTTACCCGAAAGATGAAAAACCGTCCTCCTGTTAGGTGAAAAGCATGAGAATCCTATAATAGATATATAGGATTTGATGTGGGTCTAACAGCTAGGTGAGATTCGGATATGATGCTTAACATCTCTTTATAGATCCCCGCCATATCCCTGTATACTCCCCTATAACTCTGGTTGATCCTGCCAGAGGCCACTGCTATTGGAATGCGACTAAGCCATGCGAGTCAAGGGGCTCTTCGGAGCACCGGCGTACGGCTCAGTAACATGTGGGTAACCTACCCTCAGGTGGGGGATAACCTCGGGAAACTGAGGCTAATACCCCATAGATAAAAGATACTGGAATGTTCTTTTATCAAAAGCTCCGGCGCCTGAGGATGGGCCTGCATCCGATTAGGTAGTTGGTGAGGTAACGGCTCACCAAGCCTGCGATCGGTACGGGTCGTGAGAGCGATAGCCCGGAGATGGGGACTGAGACAAGGCCCCAGGCCCTACGGGGCGCAGCAGGCGCGAAACCTCTGCAATGTGCGAAAGCATGACAGGGGCATTCCAAGTGCTCTTGTTTTACAAGAGCTTTTCTCCGGTCCAAGACGCCGGAGGAATAAGGGCTGGGTAAGACCGGTGCCAGCCGCCGCGGTAACACCGGCAGCTCGAGTGGTGGCCGCTATTATTGGGCCTAAAGCGTTCGTAGCCGGGCAGGTAAGTGTTCTGGTAAATCCCATAACTTAATTATGGGGCTTCAGAATATACTGCCTGCCTTGAGACCGGGAGAGGCTGGAGGTACTTTCGGGGTAGGGGTAAAATCCTATAATCCCGAAGGGACCACCGGTGGCGAAGGCGTCCAGCCAGAACGGGTCTGACGGTGAGGGACGAAACCCAGGGGAGCGAGCCGGATTAGATACCCGGGTAGTCCTGGGCGTAAATGATGTGGGCTAGGTGCAAGGCTACCTATGAGGTAGCCTGGTGCCGATGGGAAGCCGTTAAGCCCACCGCCTGGGGAGTACGGCCGCAAGGCTGAAACTTAAAGGAATTGGCGGGTGAGCACCACAAGGGGTGGAGGCTGCGGTTTAATTGGATTCAACGCCGGGAAACTCACCGGGGGCGACAGCAGAATGAAGGTCAGGCTGATGACCTTACCAGACAAGCTGAGAGGAGGTGCATGGCCGTCGTCAGCTCGTACCGTGAGGCGTCCTGTTAAGTCAGGTAACGAGCGAGACCCTCGCCCACAGTTGCCAGCAGATCCTTTGGGATGCTGGGGACTCTGTGGGGACCGCTGGTGCTAAACCAGAGGAAGGAGAGGGCGACGGTAGGTCAGTATGCCCCAAATCTCCCGGGCTACACGCGGCCTACAATGGGCGAAACAATGGGTTTCGACCCCGAAAGGGGAAGGTAATCCCCTAAATTCGCTCTAAGTCCGGATCGAGGGCTGCAACTCGCCCTCGTGAAGCTGAAATCCCTAGTAATCGCGTGTCATCATCGCGCGATGAATGTGTCCCTGCTCGTTGCACACACCGCCCGTCAAGCCACCTGAGTGAGGTTCAGACGAGGCCTTGTCCAGTGGGCAAGGTCGAATCTGAGCTTCGCAAGGGGGGCTAAGTCGTAACAAGGTAGCCGTAGGGGAACCTGCGGCTAGATCACCTCCTACACATAAAAAAAGCATCATATTCGAACACCAATTAGCTGTTAGATCTGCAAGGGCTCATAGCTCAGCTGGAAGAGTGCTGCCTTTGCGAGGCAGAAGCCCCGGGTTCAAATCCCGGTGAGTCCACTGAACTGTGAGATGCAGCTCATGATGGAAACATCATGAGTGAAGGGCTGATCATATATGAAGCCATGCATAGGTTCGTATCCACCAACTGATCTTAGGCTTAAGTAGAAGTTTCATGCTAAAGTCATTTGATGGATGGCTTGGCTCGGAAGCCGAAGAAGGGCGTGGCCAGCTGCGAAAAGCTCGGGCGAGGCGTATGCAGCCCTTGAACCCGAGATTCCCGAATGGGACTTCCTGTCCTTTTTTAAAGGACGATCCGAGAGGATCGGGAACGCGGGGAATTGAAACATCTTAGTACCCGCAGGAAAAGAAAGAAAAAAAGATGGATGTAGATTTTATCTACATCTGTCTGTTTCGATGCCGTGAGTAAAGGCGATCGAAAACGGCAGAGGGTAAACCGAATGCAAAGATGTGGTGTGTGGGCCCCAGTACAAAATAGATCTGGAAAAGCCGAAGTTCCCTGGAAAGGGACGCCGGAGAGGGTGATAGCCCCGTAGGTATAATCCGGATCTGTTTTTGGGTGTCCCAAAGTACCATGGGTCGGATATCCCATGGAAATCCGGGAGGCATCACCTCCTAACCCTAAATACTCTCCGAGACCGATAGCAAATTAGTACCGTGAGGGAAAGCTGAAAAGTACCCCTGACGGGGGGTGAAAAGAGCCTGAAATCAAATGACGACAAGTAGTCGTGGCTCAAAAGGGTAGAGTCTCATCGAAACAAAGTACCGCGAGGTACGAGTTAGATGAGAGGACCAGAGTCACGGCGTCCGTCTAGAAACACGGGGCAGGGAGTTTATGGTAGTGGTGAGGCTAAGAGGATCATCCTCGCAGCCGAAGGGAAACCAAGTACCCGCAGTCCTCTGGACGAGGGGTCGGGTGTGAAAGTGCCCAGAATCACTGCCATAAGACCCGAAACCGGTCGATCTAATCTGGGGCAGGGTGAAATCTCTCAACAGAGAGATGGAGGCCCGAAAGGATACTGACGTTCAACTCGTTCCCATGACCTCAGATTAGGGGTGAAAGGCTAATCAAGGCCGGAAACAGCAGGTTCCTCCCGAAGTGAGCCGCAGTTCAGCCTGAGGGGAGGTGGCTGATAGGGTAGAGCACTGATTGAGCGTTTAGGGGGAGAAATCCCTCGGCGTTCTGTCAAACTCCGAACCTATCAGCGCCGTAGATCCTCGGAGTGAGGTAGCGGGGTAAGCTCGCTTACCGAGAGGGAACCAACCCAGACCAAAGTTAAGGTCCCTAAGTGTTGGCTAAGTGGCAAAGGTGTCCTTGTCCTAAAACAGCGGGGAGATAGGCTTAGAAGTAGCCATTCTTTAAAGAGTGTGTAACAACTCACCCGTCTAGGGCAAGGGCCCTGAAAATGGACGGGAATCAAGCCAACCACCGATACTTTGGAGCTCGAAAGAGTCTGGTAGGGAGGTGCTCCGGTAGGGCAGAAGCTGGGCCGTGAGGTCCAGTGGACCTGTCGGAGATATGGATCCTGCCGGTAGTAGCAGCAAAGCAGGGTGAGAATCCCTGTCACCGAAAGGGCTAGGGTTCCTCAGCAATGTTCGTCAGCTGAGGATTAGTCGATCCTAAGGGCTGTCCCAACTGGAACAGTCCGAAAGGGAAGCAGGTTAATATTCCTGCACCACAGAGGTACATGCGGTAACGCAAGCTCAGTTCCAGACACTTCGGGGTAGGCCAGGTGGCACCGTCGTGCCATTTAATTGTATAAGCCAGTGGAGTCGTGTAATACGGAGAAACTGGTGAAAGCAAGAATAGCCTGACATTTTTGTCGGGTCTGGCTGATCCCTGGAGTCCGTGAAAATGGAACTGGGAGGGACCCTCTGTGTTCGTACCGAGAACTGACACAGGTGCCCCTAGGTGAGAAGCCTAAGGTGTGTTGGGGTACCCCAGTTGAGGGAATTCGGCAAACTGGCCCCGTAACTTTGGGAGAAGGGGTGCGCACTGTCTTGCAAGGGACAGTGCGTCGCAGTGACTAGAGGACTCCGTCTGTTTAATAAAAACATAGCAAACTGCTAGACCGTAAGGTTGTGTACAGTTTGTGACGCCTGCCCAGTGTCGGTATGTTAAACCTCCGTTCAAGGGGGCTAAGCACCGATAAACGGCGGGAGTAACTATAACTCTCTTAAGGTAGCGTAATACCTTGCCGCTTAATTGGCGGCTTGCATGAATGGCAGAACGAGAGTCCTGCTGTCCCCAACTGGGCCCCAGTGAACCCACTACTCTGGCGTACAAGCCGGAGTCCCCCGACGGGAGGCGAAGACCCCGTGGAATTTTACTGCAGTTTCCTGCTGCGTCATGGTTTTTGATGTACAGTGTAGGTGGGAGCCGTCGA
>JAGGSA010000094.1 GCA_021159325.1 Methanomicrobia archaeon
GGGATTCTCAGGATTAATCCTGTCAGATAAGATAGGGTTTACAGGATTACTTATAAACACAGAGATCGCGTATAGAGCAAAAATAAAAAGAATGACGATCTATGGTGGAGTTGTGGGAGTTTTGATGGGAGCATTGAATACCCTAGGATTGACTCACGGACTTTATACCATTTATGATAGTATTTTAAAGATGATTGAGCGAAGAACTCTGTTCAAACCTCAAAACACACAAAGGGATAAATTTCATCTGTATATCCAATATAACTTTTACTTGTTGGCTCAAGCCATAGCCAATCCCCATCGATGTAGTATTTTTTGCCAGAGGTGTACTCTTTTATTTCATCCTGATATTCTTCTGGTATATATACGGAGACTGTCACATGATTCGGTGTGAACTCCTCTTTTTTCAGATCATCAAATGTATGCTCCCTGTCCACAAAGTTTAATCTTACTCTGTACCCTTCTATTTTGAGAAGACAGGCAAGAAAAATAGCTTGATCCTCACAATCTCCTCTTTTTATCTGATATGTTTTTATAGGAGATTGAATTATCTCCATTCCAGGAGGATCAGGATAATAACTTACCCGATATGCAACATAATTGAAGATAGAACTTATCTTTCCAAGAAAGCTCTTGTCATCTGCCAGATTATGTGCCAGATTTACTATACTCTGATCATAAACAGAGACCCTCTTGATGTAGACATTGAACAGAGAGGGGTCTATGGGATTTGAGAAAGTGTATCTTTTTTCAAGATCGTTATATTTTTTCTTGAGGTAGTTATAATTTTCCTGCAGGAGAATGTATTTCTTTTCAAGATCTGCATATTCTTTTTCCTTTTCTGTGTACTGATCTTCCAGATCACTGTATTTGTTTTGGAGATCATTGTAATTTTCATATAGAGTGTTATATTCTTTCTGAAGTTCATCAAAAGACTCCTGAAGAGACTCTATTTTCTGGAGAAGATCCTCATTATTTTTCTGAACTTCTTCAAAATTCTTGTTCAATTCGTTGAAACTATCCTTCAGTGTTTTATAATTCTGTTCACTTTCTTTATACAGAGTTCTGTAATTATTTATCTCATAAACACTCACACATAGCAATAATACCAGTAATATCCCAAGAACTTTTATTATTCTGCTCATGAGATTATAAAGGACACTCAGATATAAAAGTTTTCAGATGTATCTTGTGTCTCCTGTGATTATGTAGTTCACCCTCCGTGCAATATTTATTGCATGATCCCCAGCTCTTTCTAAATGCCTTCCAACAAGGATCAATTTCCCAGCCTGGTCAACTGTCTTTGGATCTCCCATCATTATAAGAACTAATTCATTGAATACCTGTTTGTTCAGATCATCTATCATATCATCTATTTTCAGTTTTTCCTCTGAATATTTCATATTTTTATAAAAATCCATACTTATTTCTATCTCCTCCCTCACAATATCCTTCATTCTGGGGAGATCTATCAGTGGCTTGATAAGTTCCTTTTCTTTGATTCTTTTATTTATTTTTGCTATATTGACAGCATAATCTCCGATTCTCTCAAGATCATTGGCTATACTCATCGTGGAGCTTATCAATCTTAGATCCGTGGCCACTGGCTGCTCCAGTGCTATTAAATATATGCATTTATTCTCTATTTCAGCATAAAGTTCATTTATTTTCTTATCGTTCTGAATTATAAAATCAGAAAGCTCAAAATCCCTGTTCTGTAGAGCTTTCATACAGTTTTCAATGGCTTCAGAAGCCATCTCTGCCAGTTTTATAACTTCATCTTTCATATCCTGTAGTTTTTCTTCTTTGACCATTATCCGAACCTCCCTGAGATATAACTCTCAGTCTTTTCATTTTTTGGTTTTGTAAATATATTCTTTGTTGTATCGAACTCCAGCATCTCTCCGAGATACATGAAAGCTGTATAATCAGAAACCCTTGCAGCCTGCTGCATATTGTGTGTTACAATAACTATGGTATAATTCTCTTTCAGTTTTCTGATAAGATCCTCTATTCTTCCTGTAGATATGGGATCCAGAGCCGAACATGGCTCATCAAACAGTATAATTTCAGGATTCACAGCAAGGCATCTTGCTATGCAGAGCCTCTGCTGCTGGCCTCCGGATAGATCTAAAGCAGGAGTTCTGAGCTTATCTTTTACTTCTTCCCATAGAGCTGATTCTTTCAATGTGTTTTCCACTATTTTATCCAGAGTTTTTCTATCTTTTATTCCATGAATTCTTGGTCCATATGCTATATTATCGTAAACTGTCATCGGAAAAGGGTTTGGTTTCTGAAAAACCATACCAACTCTTCTTCTTAAACTCACAACATCTATATCATCGAGAATATTCACATCATCTATGAATATCCTCCCCTCAATCCTCACAGAGTCTATGAGATCGTTCATTCTGTTCAGACATCTTATAAGTGTGGATTTTCCACATCCTGAGGGTCCTATTATTGCAGTAACACATTTCTCCAGGATCTCCAAATTTATATTTTTCAGTGCCTGAAATGTTCCGTACCATAAATTTAAGTTCTCTATTTTTATTTTTGTTTTCATGATCATCGCCTTATATTCCTCGTAAAGTATCTCCGTAATAACAGTGCAGAGTATGTTGTTATCAGTATTATCATAACAAGAACAAGAGCAGTTCCATAAGCGTTTAATAACTTATCAGGAGTTGCTTCTGAAACGAGATTGTAGAGATGTGTGGGAAGAGTCATTGTAGGATCGAATACAGATTTCGGGAGGACGGGGTTCAGTATTGCTGCGGTGAAGATTATGGGTGCTGTTTCTCCTGCTGCTCTTCCAATTCCAAGAATTATCCCTGTGACAATACCAGAAAAAGACTGTGGCAGCACTATATTTCTGATCGTCTGAAGCTTTGTTGCACCGAGTGCGTAGCTCCCTTCTTTATCTCCCCTCGGTACAGCTCTTAGAGCCTCCTCAGATGTTCTCAGTACAGTGGGTAAGATCATGAAGCCCAGAGTTAAACCTCCTGAAAGTATGCAGACTCCAAGTTTTAAATAGTAAACAAGAAATGCAAACCCAAATAAACCAAAGATTATGGAGGGAACACCATTTAATGTGTCCGCTCCAAATCTTATTATCTTTGTTATTATACCTTCTCTCTGAAACTCAACGAGGTATATTGCTCCTCCTATACCCAACGGTGCAGCGGTGAGAACAGCTATTGTGACGAGGTATAAAGTTCCAAGGATCGCCGGAAATATACCCCCTTTTTCTCCAGAGTCTGTGGGTATTTTTGTCAGGAAGTCTATACTCAAAGCTCCTGCTCCCTTTATTATAAGAAAACTCAGTATTGCTATGAGTATAAATACAGTGAATAAAGCAGATCCCCATAATAGAGTTTTCATTATCTTCTCCTCTTTATAAACATTCATCTCATTCTCCTCCTGATAAGTATCGAAGCTGTATTCAGAAGCATAACGATCACAAAGAGAAGTATACCTATAGCAAACAAAGCCTGGTAATGCGTTCCACCGACAGGTGTTTCTCCCATCTCTAAGAGAATCACGGATGTGAGAGCTTCTGCTGGGTTGAATATGGATCTCGGTATCATCTCAACGTTTCCAAGAACGAGAACAACTGCCATGGTCTCTCCTATGGCTCTTCCCATTGAGAGGATTACAGAGGCCAAGATACCGGAAGAAGCCGAGGGAATAATCACATTTCTTATCGTCTGCCAGTGAGTTGCACCGAGAGCTAATGATCCCTCTTTATATGCCCTCGGCACAGCATTTATGGAGTCCTCAGAGATACTTATGATGATGGGTAGGATCATTAACGCAAGGACAATACCTCCTGCCAGAACACTTTCACCTGTGGGCAATCCAATGGAGACTTTTATCGCCCTGACGATTATTATCAATCCAAACATCCCATAAACTATGGAAGGTATTCCAGCTAAAAGCTCTATGACAGGTCTCAATAAGCTTTCTGCCCATCCTGGGGCTATCTCCGATAAAAATATTGCACAGAAAAGACCAAGAGGTACAGCTATCAATAATGCAAGAAATGTAACAGATAGAGACCCTATTATAAAAGGCAAAGCTCCAAAAATATTTTTTGAAGGCTCCCAGAATCTACCGAAGATAAAGGATAATCCTTCTTTTTTAAGGATCGGCAGTCCTTCTTTAAACAGAAACATGATAATCAGAAAGATTACGAATATAGCTGATAACGCACATATCAAAAGAATCCTTTCCACGAGTTTTTCTCTGTTCATGTGATCACTACTTATAAAATAAAAAAGATTAAAAAAGATTTTGTTAAAGGTGGTTAATCGATCCTTATAAAACCTACCTCCTCGACTATGTTTTGTCCCTCATCGCTGAGAATGAAATCAATGAAGTCCTTTGTAACTCCAGAAGGTTCTCCTTTTGTATACATGTACAACGCTCTGGAGATTGGATATGTTCCGTTTTTTACTGTCTCAGATGAAGGTAAAATATTGTTTATTTTCACTGGTTTCACAGTATCATCCACATATCCGAGACCTATGTAGCCGATAGCGCTCTCATTTCCTGCCACTGTAGCTTTCACTGCACCGTTAGAGGGCTTTTGTAATGCACGGGATGTTTCCTCTACTTTTCCTTTGTTCATTACCAGTTCTATGAACGTGTCTCGTGTACCCGATCCTTCTGCTCTTGTAACGACAACTATCTCCCTATCTTCTCCACCAATTTCTTTCCAGTTTGTTATTTTCCCTGCGTAGATATCCTGAAGTTGCTGTTTTGTCAGATTTTCAACAGGATTTGAAGGATGCACGACTATCGCGATACCGTCATACGCAATGATCGTCCCCACAAGATCCGGATAGAGATCCTTTTCCTTGTCCTTTATTTTTCGCGATGCGTTGCCTATATCAACAGTACCTTCACCGACCATTTTGATACCTGTACCGCTTCCACCGCCCTGGACTGTCACTTTCACATCAGGATGTTTCTCCATGTATACCTCTGCTGCCTTGGATGCTATGGGCTCCACTGTTGTAGATCCCGCCAAAGAAAGTGTTTTTGATTCTTTCTCTCCTCCAATGCAGCCCATAAAGCCCATGAGGAGAATCATGCTGATGCCAATTCCTGCCAACACATGGATGTTGATTTTGTCAGCATCTATTTTTTTCTTCATTTTTTATCACCGTTCTTGGTAAATTTAGAACATATATATATTTTGTCTTCATAGAAAATATAGAAACATTTTTGAAAGGAGAAGTATGTATTAGACTTTAATCATACGTGTTTTATTCGTAAAGTTTATATATAAAACTGAATAAGAGGATTTATGGAAACCAGAAAAATTCAGAAAACAGGCGGAAGTTCTTATGCAATCTCGCTTCCGAAGAGATGGATTGAACTCAATAGCCTAAAGAATGGAGATGTATTAGGAATAGTAGAAAATAAAGATGGTACTCTCTCTATAGTTCCTGAGAATTATAAAAAAGAGAGAAAATCATGTAAAATAGAGCTGAATGAAAATATAAATCTAACAAAAAGGATCCTGATCACAAAATATCTACAGGGATATGACACGATAAAAATTTATTCTAAAAAACCGATAGTGGCATCAAAAAGGAAAGAAATTGTTTCTTTGATGCAGAATCTGATAGGAATTGAGATATTTGAGGAAAGAGCTGATGAGATCGTATTTTCCTCACTCATAGAGTTTGGATCTACACCACTGGGAAAGGTTAAGAACAGAATAATAAATTTAACGAGCTCAATGCTTGAAGATACTATAAAGTTAAACGAAAAATTCGATGAATCTCTTGCAGAAAATATAATACAGAGAGATAACGAAGTCGACAAATTGTATTTCTTTGCCATAAGAGAGATCTCCGAGGCCTCCAGAAACTTAAATGCTGCGAAGAAGCTTGGACTCAACAACAATTTTGAGATAATACCAAATCTGATCGCAATAAAAAACATTGAGAGGATTGCAGATTATGCTGTTTTAATAACAAAAGATATAATGGAGCTTGATGCTCCTTCAGCAAAAATAAAAAGAGAGGGTAATCTAACACTCGATATCTTCCATAAAACATCGAGGTCTCTGATCAGGAAAGACTATGTCCTCGCAAACTCAATCTTGGAAGAAATAGAAAGAAAATTCTCTGAAGAGATTAACTCAGTAATAATATCATCGATCTTAAACTCTATGAACTCCATAAAAAGACACTGCGGCAATATAGCTGAGACCATTATAAATCTTTATGTATGAAAATTTTAGTCTATTGAAATATATAGAACAAGTATTTACTCCTTTCAATGACCTTATATAT
This sequence comes from Methanomicrobia archaeon, assembly GCA_021159325.1. Lineage (GTDB taxonomy): Archaea > Methanobacteriota_B > Thermococci > Methanofastidiosales > B48-G16 > B48-G16. The sequence continues at coordinate 6,312 of JAGGSA010000094.1, forward strand.
ATTCTATAAAGGAAAAAAATATATAGCCACCTATAATACAAACTTTTAGTTGAATCAATGGTGATATAAGATGGAACGTAAAATTCCAATAATCGGATTTGAAATAAAAAATAATTTTCAAGTCTGGCTATCCAGTAATATTTGCTGGATTTTCAAAAAAGAAACCATAAAAAGGAGGATAAAAAATGAAAATAGTACACATCTCTGACTTACATCTCTCAGGTTCAAACTTTGTTTCTGAATGGGGTGAAAATGTTATTGATATTATGCATTCTATATATCCAGAGCTAGTTGTTGTTACAGGTGATCTTACCGATGATGGATATGTTTATGAGTATGAGATAGCAAAGAGATACATTGATAGAATAAAAACAAAAAATATAATAATAGTACCTGGAAATCATGATGTGAGAAACGAAGGGTACAAGATTTTTGAAGAAATATTTCAAACAAGATTTCCCTGTTATAAAAATGAGAAGTTTGTAGTTCTGGGAATAGACTCTACTGAACCGGATATAGATGATGGGCATGTAGGACGGGAAAATTATGAGTATATACAGAAAAAATTATCAGTGGAGGGTAAGATAAAAATATTAGCAATGCATCATCATCTTATACCTATCCCTGGAACAGGAAGGGAAAGAAACATACCAGTAGATTCAGGCGATGTTTTGAAGCTTTGTGTTGAATTAGGAGTAACTTTTGTTTTTTCTGGACATAAACATATACCATGGATATGGAAACTGGAAAACACTTATTTCATTACAGCAGGGACAGCAACATCTCGGAGATTGAAAGGGAGGTCTCATCCTTCGTTCAACATGATAGAGGTAGAAGAAGAAAAAGCTATTCTAAAAGAAATAAATGTGGTAAATGAAGATGTAAAGGAAATATTGAGGATTAACCTCCCAAAATTTTAGATGGTACAGTTTTTCAGTTAAAATATTAAATATTATTAACTTATCCTTATAAACCCAGCCTCCTCAACTATCTTCTGTCCCTCATCGCTGAGTACAAAATCTAAAAATAATTTGACCTCTTCTGATTCTTCTTTTGTTACATAGTAGAGTTCTCTCGAAAGTATGTATTTTCCTGATCTTATATTTTCAGGGGAGGGATATACCCCTTCGATCTTAACTGCTTTTACATACTTATCGACATATCCAGCACCTATGTACCCAATGGCGCTTTCATTTCCAGAAACAGAAGCTTTTACACTACCGTTAGAAGGTTTCTGTAAAGCTCTTCTGCTTACGGCTACGTTTCCCATAACTCTCTCCTCAAAAAAAGCTCTCGTTCCTGAGCCTTCTGCTCTTATGACCAAGACTATCTCTTTATCCTCTCCTCCTAACTCTTTCCAGTTTGTTATTTTTCCTGAGAATATATCCCTCAATTGTTTCACTGTTAAATTTTCTATTTTATTTGAGGGATGAACTATAATAGCCAATCCGTCTATCGCTATCGGATAAATATTTAAATCATACTTCCCCTTTTCTTCTTCCTTTATCTCTCTGGAAGAAGCCCCTATATCCACAGTTCCTTCTCCCACCATTTTTATACCCGTACCGCTTCCTCCACCCTGTACTGTTACATTAATATCATATTTTTTCATAAATGCCTCTGCCATTCTATCTGAAATCGGCTGAACTGTCGTGGATCCTGCTATAGAAATTGTTTTTTCTCTTTTTTCCTCCCCTACACATCCTAGGAAAAGGGATATGATCAGTAAAGTTACCATTTTTCTGTTCATCAATATCCCATAGAGAGAAGGTATTATATATCTATCGGGATCATGGAACTCATCAAAATAAGATTTATATAGTTATCATAAAAATTACTGTAAGCAGGAGATGAAAAGATGTTGAAAAGGACTCCTTTATACTCCATTCATAAAAAATTAAATGCAAAAATTGTTCCCTTTGCAGGATTTGAAATGCCTCTGAGTTATGATAGCATACTCAGAGAAGCTCTTTATACCAGAAAAAAAGTAAGCTGTTTTGATGTTTCTCACATGGGGGAGATAGAGATAAGAGGAAAGGATGCTCTTTCATTTCTTTCATACCTCGTTTCAAGTGATCCCTCAAAAATGAGAGATAATCATGTTCAGTATGCTATGCTGTTGAATGAAAATGGAGGGATCGTTGATGATCTTCTGATATACAAGTTCCCTGACAGATATTTTCTTGTTGTGAATGCAGTAAATACTGAAAAGGATTATGAGTTCCTTTTGAGACATAAAAGAGGAGATGTTGAAATATACAACATAGGTGAAAAGATAGCTCAGATCGCAGTACAGGGACCACTATCAGAGGAACATCTCAGAGAAACAATGGATCTCCACCTATCAGATCTGAAGTTTTACAGATTTAAAGAGGTGGAGTATAATGGTATCCCTCTTCTCATCTCAAGAACTGGATATACTGGAGAGGATGGATTTGAGATCTATACCGAAAAAGCCAGTGCAGAAGTTATATGGAATGATGTATTTAAAGGCGAGATAAAACCAGCAGGTCTTGGTGCAAGGGACATTCTGAGGCTTGAGATGGGATACCCACTCTATGGTCATGAACACAGTGAGAGTATAACTCCCATTGAAGCGGGACTGAAAAGGTTCCTGAAAACAAAGGACAGATTCATTGGCAGAAAAAGAATTTTGAGACAGATAAAAGATGGTATTGAGAAGAAGTTAATTGCATTCTATACAGAAGAAAAAGGAAGTATACCAAGAGGAAAAATGAAGATATACGCAGAAGATGAGATAGGTTATGTTACCTCTGGAAGTTTCTCACCCACACTGGGATACTCCATAGGAATGGGTTATGTGGATGCAGAGTTTGATGGTGAGGAGATCTATATTGAGATAAGAGGTAAAAAAAGAGAGTTTAAGCTCTGTTCTCTGCCATTTGTTAAAAAAACTTCATTGAAAAAGAAATGAGTTTATAAGAAGGATTATCAATTATCCCTCTCAGAGACAATAATTTCACAGCTTCTAGATACTAAGAAACTCCACCCTCTCAAAATCTTTATCGAATCAACAAAAACCCCATTCATCTTCAACTTCCTCTAAGAGCTTTGATAAATTTTTTCCCTTTAAGATTCCAAATGTTTCTTTTATTATGTCTCTTTTTATTTTCTCTACCTCCATATCATTCATGAAGATCTGGGGGATTCTTTATGTGTATTATGCTACAGAATATTTCTGGGATTATTTAAACTTAGCAAAACTAATTGGTCCATTTAATAATGAATAAATTAGTTCTTTTCTCAGAAAATTTCTATGATAGTTACTTTCTTCAGTAACTATCATGTTAGTTACCATCTTGGGTAACTAACATATTTAAATACTTTCTTTACCTATTGATCATATGCCGGTAATAAAATACAAAGAAATAATGGAACAGATAATGAAAAAACCTGTTTTCACGCCAAAGGACCTGCACAATGAAAAAATACCAGAAAACTACTCAAAGAAACTGCTCTTCACACTTACCAGATCAGGAAAAATAAAACGTATTGAAAGAGGAAAATATACATGTTTAGATGATCCAATAGCTGTTGCCGCACATATGACAGAACCCTGTTACCTGACACTCTGGACAGCGATGAGCATCAGAGGAGTTACGACACAGATACCTTTTGCTGTTGAAGTTGCCACATCAAGAAAAAGATTCAAGAAAAAGATTATCTTTCAGAACACTCCGATAATATTTTATACTATAAATCCAAAAATGATGTTTGGCTATGAAAATATAATCTGGAAGGATGAGATAAGAATACCTGTTGCAAAGCCCGAAAAGATAGTCATTGATGCGATTTATATGGGTAAAATGCCTGAAGATGAAATTATAAGGATAATAAGAAATTCTGACCATGTACTTCTTAAAAGATATGCAGAATTAACATCCAATAAAGTCATGGAAAAAATAAAGGAGTTGATTAAATGCTCACACAGGAAGAGGTAAAAAAATATGCACACATGAGAAGATTGAAATTGATCGACCAGATATGGAAGGATTATCTTCAGGACCTCCTATTATACATCCTCTATAGAAAAATGCCATATATGATATTTGGCGGTGGCACATGTATATGGAAGGTTTTTAAGGGCGACAGATTTTCAGAAGATATTGATGCATACACAGTCAGGATACCTGAAGACCTCTTAGATTATCTGAAAAAAGAGCTTGCACTCCTCGGAATAAACTGTAAAATACTGAAAAGCAAAAAAACATCAAATATGCTTTTTCTCAGACTTGGTATATCTTTTCCAACACATCCCAGAGAAATAACACTATCAATAGAGATATTAACATCACTAAAATCAGCTAAAACTGAAAAAAAGACTCTTTACTCGCCCTATCCAGATATTCCACCGATCGAAATGAACGTTCCCTCGAAAGAAGATATGCTCGCAAACAAAATTTCCGCAGTATATCAGAGGAACAGACCGAGGGACGTTTATGATATAGCTCTCCTGTTAAGACTGGGAACAGAGATAAATATGGAATTGATCAGGAAAAAGACCCCCAAATTCAGTGTGGAAAGTTTCGAAGAGAAACTATGGGAAAAAGAAAAGACATGGAAAAGCCTGGAGCCTCTGGTAGTAACTAAACTACCTGAGTTCGAAGAACAGGTGAAATACATAATTTCCTTTTTCAAAAGAATTAACTGAATCCGTTTACCGATAATGGATAATATCTGGGATAACGCACTTTCTATATCCTGTAGACCACCCATTGATACCCTCATGCATACAATGAATAAAAATTTAAAGACACAGAAGACTTGGTATATATGAACACAAAAGAGCTTAAAGAATTATTCAGGAAAAAGGCATCTGAAGATTATGAGAATTTTTTCGCTGTGAATACTCTGAGGAATTATGGATTCCAGAGAAATAGATGTAAAAAATGTGGGAAATACTTCTGGAGTCTTGAAAAAAAGGAGATCTGTGGAGATCCATCCTGTCAGGGAAAATACAGTTTCATAGGCGAAAAACCGTATACAAAACTGAGTTATATTGAAGTATGGGAGAAATTCTCAAAACTTTTTGAGAGACTGGGTTACACGCCCATTCCAAGATATCCTGTAGTGGCAAGATGGAGGGATGATGTGGATTTTGTAAATGCATCCATATATGATTTTCAGCCCCATGTCGTCTCAGGAGAGGTGGAGCCACCTGCGAATCCCTTGGTGGTACCCCAGTTTTCTTTAAGATTTAACGATATAGACAATGTGGGGATAACGGGCTCACATTATACTGGATTTGTGATGATAGGACAGCATGCCTTTGAATCCCCTGAAAAATATGATCAGAACAAGTATCTTGAGGATATCATAATATGGCTCCATAGAGGATTGAAGATCCCCTTGGAGGAGTTATACTTCCATGAGGATGGCTGGGCAGGGGGAGGAAACGGAGGATGCTGTATGGAATACTTCTCAAAAGGACTTGAACTTGGAAATCAGGTCTATATGTTTTATGAACTAACTCCTTCCGGTTTTAATCCATTGAAAACAAAGGTTCTTGATATGGGCGCAGGACAGGAGAGGTTTACATGGTTCTGCAATCCCGGAAACACATCCTATGATGCTGTTTTTCCAGATGTCTGCGAGTATCTCTACAAAAAGACAGGCCACAGGCCTGACGAAATAATTCTTGGATTTTTGCCATATGCTGGTCTTTTAAATCTGGATGAAGCTGAAAATATAGATGATGTATGGGAAGATGTTGGGAAAAAGATAAATTTAGACCCTGAGGTTCTTAAAAGGATTATTCTACCTCTTTCACAGATATACAGCATAGCGGATCACACGAGAACTCTTCTATTCGCTCTCTCGGATGGCGCTCTTCCATCAAACGTTGGAGGAGGATATAATCTCAGAGTAATTTTTAGAAGGCTCTCAGATTTCATAGAAAAAAATGAGTGGGATATAGAGATATCAAAAACTATCGAAAAACATGCCTATTTCCTGAAAAAGGAGTTTCCAGAGTTAATGGAAAATTTAGAAGATGTTCTTGAGATTTTGAAGGTAGAAAAAGAAAAGTATAAAAGAATGAAAGAAAAATCCTGGAGAATAATAGATGGTATACTCAAAAAAGAGAAAAAAATAGATCTGGAAAAAATAATAGAACTTTATGATTCTCATGGAATATCTCCTGATAATCTAAAACAGAGCGCCTTGGAAAAGGGAATTAAAATAGAAATTCCATCAAATTTCTATTCAAAGTTATCTTTAAGACATGAGAAAAAAATCGAGAAAAAGAAAAAAGAAAAAACACTGAATTATCCAAAAACAGACCTTCTTTTTTACAGGGACTGGAAAATGAAAAGATTTAATGCGAAGATTGTAGGTATAGAAGATGGCTGGCTGATACTTGACAGGACATGTTTCTATCCTGAGTCTGGAGGACAGGATAATGATATTGGGTATATAAATGGAAATAAAGTTGTAGATGTTAGAAAAATAGGGGGTGTAGTGTTACACAGAGTGGAGGGCAATTATAATGTAGGTGAAGAGGTGGAGGGAGAGATAAACTGGGAAAGAAGATTGAACCTCACAAGACATCATACCGCTGCCCATATAATCAATGGAGCAGCGAGAAGAGTCCTCGGGAATCATGTATGGCAGGCGGGAGCTGAAAAAAAAGAAGACAGAGCAAGGCTGGATATAACGCATTATGAAAGTCTGGACAGGGAAACACTGAATAAAATAGAAAAACTTGCAAATGAGATCGTCCTTGAAAATAGAAAGATAGAGAAAAAATTCATGAAAAGGAGTGAAGCCGAAAAAAAATATGGATTCAGGCTATATCAGGGAGGTGCTGTTCCGGGGAAGGAGATAAGAGTTGTCAATATAGTTGATTTTGATGTTGAAGCATGTGGAGGGACTCACTGTGATCGCACAGGTGAGGTGGGGTTCATAAAGATACTGAGAGCAGAAAAGATACAGGATGACGTTGTAAGAATAGAGTTTGCAGCAGGTATGAAGGCTCTAAAATATATACAGGAAACGGAAAAAATAATAGAAGATGTCGAAAGAGTATTCAGAGTAAGAAGAGAAGACGTTAAAAAAACAGCAAAAAGATTTTTTGAGGAGTGGAAGGAGAGAGGAAAGGAAATAGAAAGATTAAAAGAGGAGATCTCAAGATTAAAGGTTTATCAACTGAAGGAGAAATTTACGGAAAGAGATGGTATAATGTTCCTGGAGGAGAGGATAGAAGGGGACCCGGAACTTTTAAGAAAAACTGCTTTATCTCTTAAAGAGGATAATACTGTTATTGTTCTCCACAACGGAAGAAACATGGTGTGTGTCTGTGGAAAAGATGCCATTCGAAAAGGATATAAGGCAAATGAATACATAAAAAAATATGGCAAAGGAGGAGGAAACGAGGAGATGGCTCAGGGAGTGAAGATATGAAGAACTCAGTGGATATTTTTGTTGTTTTTTTGATTTCTATCTGTATCATATCCTTTGTTTACCCGTATCTCTCAAAACATACATTCGAAAAGGATGTTTATACAGATGTGGAAACTGCAGTGAAATGTATCAGAAATCTGGAGGAAAATGGCTTTTTCTATACTCTGACAATCAAAGGGTGGTGGAACTCAGACAACTCAAAGTTCATAGAGGAGGTATTTCTTACAGATTATAATGGAGATGAGATGGAGGTGATAAGAAAGAATGGAGATATCGTCACAGTGGGGGATCTTACAGATCTGAAAACAGAAATAAGAACATCCTATAT